>CAXTPX010000624.1:0-2726 GCA_964246005.1 uncultured Burkholderiaceae bacterium
CGTCACGACCAACCGCAAGGACGAGCGCGGGTCGGCCACGGCCGGGACGGTCGTCGGCGGCGTCGGCGGTGCCGTGGCCGGCAACGTCATCGGCGGCAACACGACGTCGACGGTGCTGGGCGGCGTCGGTGGCGCGGTCGCGGGCAACCTGATCGGGCGGAACATCGGCTCGAAGAAGATCTGGTCGGTGCAGGTGCGGATGGACCGGGGCGGCACGCGCGACGTCGACTTCACGAGCGATCCCCACTTCCGGCAGGGGCAGCGCGTGCGCGTCGGCGACGGCACGTTGTCGCGGATGTGACGGTCGGCGCCGACGTCAGCCTCGCAGCGCTGCCGCGCATTCGGCAACCAGCGCCGGTCCGCGATAGATCAGTCCGCTGTAGAGCTGGACCAGGTCGGCGCCGGCTGCCCGCTTCGCGCGCGCGTCCGCGCCCGAGAGGATGCCGCCGACGCCGATGATCGGGAGGCGACCGGCCAGCCGCCGATGCAGCGCTTCGACGACGCCGTTCGATGCGGCCAGGAGCGGTGCCCCCGAAAGTCCTCCCGCTTCGTCCGCGTGCGGCAGGCCGCTGACCGCACCGCGCGCGAGCGTCGTGTTGGTCGCGATCACGCCATCGACCTGATGGCCCAGCAGCACGTCGGCCACGACCTCGATCTGTTCGGACGTCAGGTCCGGCGCGATCTTGACCGCGAGCGGCACGTAGCGACCGTGTTCGTCGGCGAGTTCGGACTGGCGGCGTTTCAGCGCCGCGAGCAGGGCGCCGAGCTGGTCGGCGCCCTGCAGGTCGCGCAGCTGCTTCGTGTTCGGCGACGAGACGTTGATCGTCACGTAGTCGGCATGGGGATAGACGCCGGCGAGGCAGATCAGGTAGTCGTCGGTCGCGCGCTCGATCGGCGTGTCCGCGTTCTTGCCGATGTTGAGGCCGAGGATGCCGCCGCGACGCGCACGAAAGGTCGAGCGCTCGACGTTCGCGATGAAGGCGTCGAGCCCCTGGTTGTTGAAGCCGAGCCGGTTGATCAGCGCCTGCGCCGCTTCGATGCGGAACAGGCGCGGTCGCGGGTTGCCGGGTTGCGGCCGCGGCGTGACCGTGCCGACCTCGATGAAGCCGAAGCCGAAATTCGCGAGGGCATCGATGAACGCGCCGTTCTTGTCCATGCCGGCAGCGAGGCCGACCGGATTGCGAAAGGATAGGCCCATCACCGTCGACGGGTCGTCCGGCACCGGCGCCGCGATCCATCGTCCGAGGCCGAAGCCGTGGGCACGTCGCAGGTTCTCGAGCGTCAGGTGGTGGGCCGTCTCCGCGTCGAGCGCGAACAGCGCGTTGCGCGCGAATGGATAGAGGCGCTCGAGCGTCACGCGCGAACCGACGCCGCGGACCTGCGCGTCACGGCGTGCTCAGCGTCCTGCTTCGAGGTCGGAGAGCGGATGCCAGCGTCCCGAACGCAGGGCCTCGATCGGCTGGAAGTTGGCCTTGTAGGCCATGCTCGCGCTGCCGGTGATCCAGTAGCCCAGATAGACGAACGGCAGCGTCAACGCGTGCGCCTGCGCAATCTGCCAGAGCACGTTGTAGGTCCCGAAGCTCGCGCGCTCGACGCTCGTGTCGTAGAACGTGTAGACCGAGGAGAGACCGTCGTCGAGCACGTCGATGATGCTGACCATGCGCAGCACGCCATGCGAATCGCGAAACTCGACCAGCCGCGTGTTGACCTTGCTCTGCAGGAGGAACTGGCTGTACTGGTCGCGACTGTCGTGGTCCATGCCACCGCCGGCGTGCCGCGTCGTCTGGTAGTCGCGATAGAGCGCGTAGTGCTCCGGATCGAAGGCCAGCGCGCAGATGCGGGCCGTCAGGTCGCCATGCAGACGGGTCGCGCGGCGCTGGCTCCGATTGGGCGCGAAGTCCGCGACCCGCACGCGCACGGGGATGCAGGCGCGGCAGCCGTCGCAGTGCGGGCGATAGGTGAACAGTCCCGAACGCCTGAACCCCGAGCGCACCAGTTCGCTGTAGACGTCTGCGTTGATCAGATGCCCAGGCGTGGCGACCTGCGAGCGCGCTTGTCGCAGCGGCAGGTAACTGCACGGGTAGGTCGCCGTCGCATAGAACTGCAGGGTCGCGAACGGCAGGTCTTTCAGTTGCGTCATGCGGTCGTTCTCGACGTCGCCGGTCAGAACCTACATCGGGTGATCCCGGTCCCGCGGCCAGACGAGGCGATCCGGCCAGGCGATTGCGGGTTGCTCGACCAGGGCGCTGATCCGTTCGCTGAACTCGGTGCGGGGAATCGGCCGTGCCCCCATCGACGCGAGGTGCCGGGTCTGCTGTTGGCAGTCTAGCATCGGCATCGACCGGCTTCGTGCGAATGCCACGAGATGGGCGAGCGCCATCTTGGATGCGTCGGTCGCCCGCGTGAACATCGATTCGCCGTAGAACATCCGACCGATCGCGAGCCCGTAGAGCCCCCCGGCGAGCTGTCCGTCGATCCACGTCTCGACCGAGTGAGCGATGCCGAGGCGATGCAATGCCGAATACGCTTCGACCATCTCGTCGACGATCCACGTCCCGCCCTCCGCGTCGCGGGGGGCAGCGCATGCGCGGATGACATCGTCGAACGCGGTATCGCAGCGGATCGCGATGCACTCGTCGTCGATCGAGCGGACCAGCCGCTTCTTCAGCGAATGCGAGACGCGGAACTCGTCGACGAAGAGGACCATGCGCGGGTCCGTGCTCCAC
>CAXTPX010000625.1:0-2722 GCA_964246005.1 uncultured Burkholderiaceae bacterium
GGTGAAGATGAAGCGGATCTCTGCGGATCCGGTCGCGATACTGCTTTGAATCATGCCGTCTCGAGCGCGGTCGTGACGGCCGTGCTCGCGAGATCGATCGCCGTCTCGCGCAGCACGGTCGCCGCATCGCGGCCGACCGCGGCAGCACCCGCGCGGCCCTGTGCCTGCATGTACGCGCCGAGTTTGCGGCCGCGCTCGACGACGGCACGACCGGCGGGGAGGCGCGTCGCCTCGAACGCGAGCAGCGCCGCCGGCGTCGCACCGAGCCGGCCGATCGATTCGCTCAACGCCATCGCGTCCTCGGCGGCCTTCGTCACGCCCATGCCGACGTGCGGTCGCGCGACGAACGCCGCATCCCCCATCAGCGCCACGCGATCGAACGCGAGGCGCGACGACATCACGTCGTAGATCGGCTGCAGGAACGGTTGCGCGGTCTTCTCGAGGATCTCGGCGAACTGCGGCGCGAGCAGGCGGCGCGCGGCCTCGCGCATCGCGGCGATGTGGACCCACGACACCTTGTTCGGTGGAATGCCGAGCGGGTAGTGACGGCCGTCGGCGTCGGTCATCAGCAGGTCGAGTGCATCGCCTTCGGCCGCGGCGCGGTACCAGACGAAGTTGAACCGACGACTGCCGTGCGCGGTGGCGTTGCCGTGACCCGCGACCGGGTAGCCGATCAACTGTTCGCCGGTCGGGAGCCCGAAGCCGAAGTGATCGAACACCGTGGTCAGGGTCCGCTGCGACAGGGATGCCTCGTCGCAGACACCTCGCCACGCGACGTAGCCCGCGTATCGCGGCACCGCGTCGGGCAGCGACTGCGCCCGCACGACCGAGCGGATGCCGTCTGACGCGATCAGGAGATCACCGTAAAAGGTCTGCTGTGACCCGGTCGCACCGCCGTCGCTCGTGACGCGCACCTCCGACCCGTCCTGTTCGACGCACTGGACGGTCACGCCGCCGTGATGGCGATCGGACGGGAACGCTTCGTACAGCAGTGCGTAGAGCCGGCTCCACGACGTGAGGATCTGCGGCATGTCGAGCCGCGCGACCGCGTCGCCGTGCGCGTCGAGCGCCACGCGTGACGCGACCCGGACCCCGATCGTGTCGTCGATGCGGACCCCCGCGCGCGCGAGGCCGGTCATCAGCGCGGCGTGCGTGACGATGCCGGCGCCGCGGCCGTCGAGCGAGCCGGCGGCCTTCTCGAGCACGTGGACGTCGTGGCCGTCGCGCACGAGCAGGTTCGCGGCCAGCAGGCCGCCGAGCGAGCCGCCGACGATCAGGATGCGTGCCACGTGGCGGTGTCGTCAGGCCGCGACTTCGGTCGCCGGATAGTTGAGCTCGATGACGACGCCGTTGGGGTCGTCGAGGAACACCTGGTGCAGGCCGATGCTCGGCACCGTGCGCTGGCGGAACTCGACCCCCGACGATTGCAGGTGCGCGAGCATCGTCGACAGGCCGTCGGCGAAGAACGCGACGTGGTCGATGGTGCCGGTGCCGCGCAACGTTTCGTCGCGCTCGCCGAGATAGCCGTCGAGCCCCTTCTCTTCGGTCCGGTCGGTGCCGATGATGTGGACCACCGCGTTGGCGACGTTGCCGTGATCGCCGCGATACATCCACAGCCCGGGGAACGGGAACGCCGGTCGCGGGCCGACGGTGAGGCCGAGAACGTCGGCATAGAACCGGCGACTCGCTTCGAGGTCGGTCGTGCGGATCGAGAAATGATTGATCGTCAGGCCCATCTCACACGTCTCCTTTGGTCTTGCGTGGCCGCGTCGAATGCGCGTCGTACAGCACCTCGCGCGCCGACGACAGGTAGCTCTGCACGCGGTCCGCGATGTACACGGCATCGTGCTCCGACGCCTCAGCGCCGTGCACCGCCTGTTCGTAGACCCAGCGTCGCAGCCCGATATAGAAGATGCCGCCGTGCAGTCCCATCATCAGCTCGAGCTCGCGCGCGTTCGCCTTCGCGCGACGGACGATCGCGCAGTGGCGGCGCGTCTCGCGGATCAGTCGCGGGAACAGCCGTTCGCGCAGCAGTTCGAAGAAGCGGTCCGGGATCGCGTGGTCGGAGAGGCCGGAGAAGATCATGATGCGTACGAACTCGCGCGAGAAGATCGCGTCGGCGTAGGCCGTGTAGAAGCGCGTGAACTTGGTCTGCGCATCGAGTCTCGGGTCGTCGAGCAGGCGCTCCCACGCCGGCTGCCACAGGCCTTCGAACAACTCGACGTAGACGCGATCGATCAGTGCCTGCTTGGTCGGGAAGTAGTGGTACAGCAGCGCATGGGTCACGCCGATCTCGGCGGCGAGGTCGCGCAGTTGCCCGTCGAGCCCGCGGTCGGCGAAGAAGCGGATCGCGCCGTCGACGATCTGCCGTTCGCGCTCGCCGCTCGTCAGGCGCTTGCGCTGCGGCGCCGGCAAGCGGAGGGGAGCGGGTGAACGATCGGTGGCGACTGGGTCGGAGCGCATGGATGCGAGGAGGGTTCGGTATCCGGGTAAATCAGCAGTAGACACTGTTGACCAAAAGCTAAATTGTTGCGCTAGGATTGTTGACCCATTCTTCAACAAGCATCATCCGTGGAAACCCCAGCACTGGTTCCGATTTCCCCATGAAGGCACCCGCATTCGACTACGCGCGTCCGGCATCGCTCGACGAAGTGTTCGCGCTGATGTCGGCGCACGGCGACGACGCGCGCCTGCTGGCCGGCGGCCAGACGCTGCTCGCGAC
>CAXTPX010000626.1:0-2721 GCA_964246005.1 uncultured Burkholderiaceae bacterium
GCCGCGCGACAAGGTCGACCTGACTTCCATCATCGGCAGCGTCGTCGACGCGCTGGGCCGCGACCGCGTCGCGCTCGGTTCCGACGACAAGCGCTGTGCGCACGCCGTGCTCGACCTCCGCTGCAGTACGGTCATCGGACAATTGCAGACCCATCGGATCGCGCTCGCGGTCAACAGCATCCTCGACGGACTCGTGCGGGTCTGTCGCCGCCAGGACGGCTGCATCCGCTTCTGCTACGTGACGCCCGGTTCGTCGACGCCTCGCCGTTACGAATGCCAGCCCGACCAGGTCCAGAAGGCCGTCGACGATCTCCTCGCCGCCGGCTTGTTGACCAGCGACGAGCGGGACGTGCGCGTGCGCAACGAGCGTCTGCGGGTCGTGCCGGACTTCGACAGCGTGCGCTACGGGACGCCGCGCTACGGACGGCTGGCGGCAACCTGCGCGGTCGAGATCCTGGCGGGTGCGGAAGACGAGTCCGAGCTCGGCTTCCTTCACGGCCTCTACGAGCGGCAGCGGGCATCGAACCTCGCGCAGCGGCTCGCGGAGTTCACGCCGGCACGGACCGACGCCGGCGTCATCTACGCGACCTAGTGACAGGACACCAGCCGGCGACCACCCGCACCGCACGTTCGACACCGTCCATCGCAGTCCACCGGGAGAACACCGTGAAAGCCGACTTGACGCGCGACAGCTTCGACCCGCTGAAGCACTTCAGCCGGGTCGTCATGCAGCAGGGTCGGGTGCAGCTCGACGCCGACTTCAACGAGCAGACCGCGATCCTGTTGCGGGCGGTCCGACGACTCGCCGTCGATACGCACGGCGCGGTGTTCAGCGCCGCCGGTGGCTTCGCGCCGACCGCGTTGCCGAGCGGGGTGACCGACGACTTCGAGATCGCGTCGGGTGCGTTCTACGTCGACGGCATCCTCTGCGAGACGGACTCGGGGGCGGTCGCGTTCGAGGTCGGGACCGGCAACACGATCACGATCGCGCGCTGGACCGTCGACGAGAAGCCGTTTCGGACCGGGCAGCTGCTGCGCCTCTGGGACGACGGTCCTAGTCCGGTCGCAGCGCCGATCGTCGCGACCGTGACGAAGGTGGACTACGACTCGCGCCTGCTGACGCTGGACGCGAGCCCCGGGGCGCTCGGTGGCGCGAGCATGCCGACGGCGCGACGGGTCGTCACCTATCTCACGCAGCCTGATCTCGCGAATCCGCCGGCGCTGCCGTTGAAGGGCGCGGGGCCGGTGCAGCTGTATCTCGACGTCTGGGAACGGCTCGTCACGCCGTACGAGGACGATTCGATCCGCGAGGTGGCGCTGGACGGCGCCGACACCGCGGACCGGGCGCGCGTCGTGTGGCAGGTGAAGGCGATGCCGCTGGACGCGAAGGCCGTCGGCTGCCTGACGTCGTCGCAGATCGGCTACCTGCTCCGCGGGGGTCCGCCCGGGTTATTGCGGGCCCGTGTCCGGCAAGGCCGCAAGCCGACCGATCCGTGCACGGTGCCACCCGGGTCCAGCTATCGCGGCGCGGAGAACCAGCTCTATCGCGTCGAGGTGAACACCGGCGGCGGTCCCGCCGCCGAGCCGACCTTCAAGTGGTCGCGCGACAACGGATCGGTGATCTTCCCCGTCATCGACGTGCAGGTCTCGGCCAGCACGACGACCGTCAGGCTCGGCAATCTCGGTCGCGACGAGCGCTTCGGCGTGAGCGAGGGCGACTACGTCGAGCTGCAGGACGACGCGACGGTGTCGAGCCTCGCCCCTGCGCAACTGATGCAGATCCAGTCGATCGACCGCGGCCGCAAGTCCGTCGTCCTCGCCGGCACTCCCGGCTCGGCGGTCGGCACCGATCGTTCGCTTCATCCGCTGATGCGGCGCTGGGACCACGGCGGCGCATCGGCGGCGGGCGCAGCGCTACCGGCGGCGGACGGTGCGATGCCGATCACCGCGGGCACCCTCGCCGATGGCGACGCTGCCTGGCTCGCACTCGAAGACGGCATCGAAGTGCTGTTCGAGGCGACCGATGCCGCGCGCCTGCTACCCGGCGACTACTGGCTCATCCCGGCACGCGTCGCGACCGGCAACGTGCTCTGGCCGCAGGAGACGGCGCTCGACACACGCGGCGACACGGTCACGAACGCGGTCGCGCAGCCGCCGCACGGCCCCAGCCACCACTACGCGCCGCTGTCGATCCGCGACGCCACCCTCGCGCTCGTCCCCTGCAAGTAGCGACGCGCCATGCTGAATTCGGAAACGCTCGAAGTCGCGATCGGGATGTCGTTCATGTTCCTCGCGATCAGCCTGATCTGCACGGCGGCGAAGGAATGGCTGGAAGGCATCTTCAAGTGGCGCGCGATGGACCTCGAACGGGCGCTGCGCGCGCTGCTCGCCGACCCGGAAGGCGCCGTGACCGCGCAACTGATGCGTCATCCCGCGATCGACGCGCTGTTCCCCGGCACCTACGACGCGAGTCAGTTGCGCAGCAGCTGGCTCGCGACGAGCAAGGACGATCGGCACATGCGCCTGTCGAAGCGGCGCAACCTGCCTTCGTACATCCCGTCGAAGCAGTTCGCCGTGGCGCTGCTCGACTGCGTCGCGCGCGGACCCTTGCAGGCCGCGGACGGCGCGCACGATCCGGTCGGCAGCCGGGCCGACGACGCACCGCTGACGGTCGACCTGCTTCGCAGCAGCGCTTCGGCGCTCGCGTCGGAGCACCTGTAC
>CAXTPX010000627.1:0-2715 GCA_964246005.1 uncultured Burkholderiaceae bacterium
GGCGACTACGCGACGCTGCCGGTCGGCCGTCGCGTCGTGGTGCTCGGCGGCGGCATGACCGCGGTCGACGCGGCCGTTCAATCGAAGAAGCTCGGCGCCGACGAGGTGACCATCGTCTATCGCCGCGACCAGCGACGCATGCCGGCATCGGCCTACGAGCAGGACTGGGCGCGGCGGCACGGCGTCGTCATCCGCACGTGGAGCGTGCTCGACAGCATCGCGAGTCTTTCGGGGCATGTCGAACGACTCACGTTTGCGCAGGTGATCGACCGGGACGGCCACCTCGAAGCGACCGGTGCGCGCTGGACGATCGAGGCCGACACGGTGCTGAAGGCGATCGGCCAGACGCTCGTCGCGATCGATCCGACGGTCGCGACGCTCGCGATGCGCGACGGCCGCATCGTGGTCGACGCCGAAGGATGCACGTCGCTTGCGGGCGTGTGGGCGGGCGGCGACTGCACGCATGGCGGGCGCGACCTGACCGTCGAGGCGGTCGAGCACGGCAAGGTCGCCGCGCATTCGATCGATCGCGCGTTGCGGCCCGAGGCGGCGATGAATGCGGTAGTCCTCTCGCGTCGTGAATACGCCGGACTCGACATCTGATACGTGGCCAACCTCACCACCACCTTCGCCGGCATCGCGAGCCCGAACCCGTTCTGGCTCGCGTCCGCGCCACCGACCGACAAGGCCTACAACGTCGTCCGTGCGTTCGAGGCGGGGTGGGGCGGCGTCGTCTGGAAGACGCTCGGCGAGGCAGGCCCGCCGATCGTCAACGTGAGCGGCCCGCGCTATGCGGCGCTGTACGCGGCGGACCGTCGATTGATCGGCTTCAACAACATCGAGCTGATCACCGATCGTCCGCTCGAAGTGAACCTGGCCGAGATCGCGCGTGTGAAACGCGACTGGCCCGACCGCGCCGTCGTCGTGTCGTTGATGGTGCCGTGCGAGGAAGAGGCGTGGAGATCGATCCTGCCGATGGTCGAGGACACCGGCTGCGACGGCGTCGAGCTCAACTTCGGCTGTCCGCACGGGATGAGCGAACGCGGCATGGGCGCGGCCGTCGGGCAGGTCCCCGAGTACATCGAGATGGTCACGCGCTGGTGCAAGCGGTTCACGAAGCTGCCGGTGATCGTCAAGCTGACGCCGAACGTCGCCGACATCAAGCCGCCCGCGCTCGCCGCCCAACGCGGCGGCGCCGACGCGGTGTCGCTGATCAACACGATCAACTCGGTGATGGGCGTCGACCTCGACGCGATGGCGATCCATCCGCACACCGGACGCACCGGGTCGCACGGCGGCTACTGCGGTCCGGCCGTCAAGCCGATCGCGCTCAACATGGTCGCGGAGATCGCGCGCACGTCGGCGATGGCGAGCCTGCCGATCTCCGGCATCGGCGGCATCGGCACGTGGAAGGACGCCGCCGAGTTCATCGCGCTCGGCTGCGGCAACGTGCAGGTCTGCACGGCCGCGATGACCTACGGCTTCAGGATCGTCGAAGACCTGTGCGACGGACTGGCCACGTTCATGGAAGCGAAGGGCCATGCGACGATCGAGGGCTTTCGCGGGCGCGCGGTGTCGACCGTCGTCGACTGGAACCAGCTCGACCTCAACCGTGTCGAGAAGGCGGTCATCGACCAGGCGCTGTGCATCCGCTGCGGCCGCTGCCACGTGGTCTGCGAGGACACGTCGCACCAGGCGATCACAGCGACGAAGAACGGCTCGCGTCACTTCGAGGTGAGAGACGACGAATGCGTCGGCTGCAACCTGTGCGTGTCGGTCTGCCCGGTGCCCGACTGCATCACGATGCACGCATTGCCGGCCGGCGCCGTCGATCCGCGGACCGGGGTCGTGGTCACGGGCACGTACGCGAACTGGACCACGCACCCGAACAATCCGTCGCGTGTCTGAGGCGTCGGTCTCCGTCGACGCCGTCTCCGTCGTCTACGCCGCTCCCGGACACACCGTCACCGCGCTGGACCGCGTAAGCCTCGACGTGCGCGAAGGCGAATTCGTCTCGCTGATCGGGCCGTCCGGCTGCGGCAAGACGACGCTGCTGCGCGTGATCGCCGATCTCGAGACCATCACGTCGGGGACGGTCGCGGTCAACGGCATGAGCGCGCGCGACGCCCGGCTGTCGCGCGCCTACGGCTACGTGTTCCAGGCCGCCGCGCTGTTCCCCTGGCGCACCGTGCTGGCCAACGTCTGCCTGCCGCTCGAGATCCACGGCGTGGCGAAGGACCAGGCGCGGCACACGGCACTCGAGCACCTCGAGCGCGTCGGACTGAAAGGCTTCGAAGGCAGGTATCCGTGGCAGCTGTCCGGCGGCATGCAGCAGCGCGTGTCGATCGCGCGGGCGCTCGGCTTCGAGCCGAAGCTGCTGATGATGGACGAGCCCTTCGGCGCGCTCGACGAGATCACGCGCGACCGGCTGAACGAGCAATTGCTCGCATTGTGGCGCGCGGACCGCGAGGCGCGCGGCCGCACGGTCGTGTTCGTGACGCACTCGATTCCCGAAGCGGTGTTCCTGTCGTCGCGCATCGTCGTGATGTCGCCGCGCCCCGGCCGCATCGTCGACGTCATCGAGTCGACGTTGCCGGTCGACCGGACGCTCGACGTGCGCGACACGACCGAGTTCGCCGCGATCGCGCACCGCGTGCGACTCGCGTTGAAGGACGGCCATGGTTGACGTCGTCGTTCGCCGCCGCATGCTCGCCC
>CAXTPX010000628.1:0-2711 GCA_964246005.1 uncultured Burkholderiaceae bacterium
CAGCGCGACGACCTGCACCGCGGTCATCGCCGGGAAGTGCCTGCCAATCAGCTCGCGATACGCGGCGCCGATCGCGGGATACGCCGCGACGTACTCGTGCTTGTCGACGACGTACCAGGTCATGCGAACGATGTGCCCGGGCGCGCCGCCGGCTTCGGCCAGCACCGCGACGATGTTGGCGAGGGCCTGGCGCGCCTGCGCCGCGAAGTCGTCGCTCTCGAAGACGCACTGCGCGTTCCAGCCGATCTGCCCCGCGATCGACACGACCGTGCCGCGCGCCGCGATGCCGTTCGAATAACCGCGTGGTATGGCCCAGCCGTCCGGCTGCAGGATTCGGTTGATCGACATGTCGGCTCGTTCCATCAAAGATCCGTGCGCACTTTCCACAACTCGGGGAACAGCACCACGTCGAGCATCTTGCGCAGGTAGCTGACGCCGCCGGTGCCGCCCGTGCCCGGCTTGAAGCCGATGATCCGTTCGACCGTCGTGACATGACGGAAGCGCCACTGCCGGAACGCATCCTCGAGATCGATCAGTTCCTCGGCCAGCTCGTAGAGCCGCCAGTACTGCTGCGGATCCTTGTAGACCGTCATCCATGCCGCTTCGACCGCCTCGTCGAACGGCCGCGGCCGCGTCGGATCCTCGTACACCGGATCGACCGCGAAGCCCGACCGCTGCAACAGGCCGATCGCCTCGTCATAGATGCTGGGTCCGTTCAGCACCGTCGTCAGGTGCGCCTTCATCGCCGGCTCGTGGACCATCACGCGCTCGGCCTTCTTGTTGCCGAGCAGGAACTCGATCTCGCGATACTGCGGCGACTGGAAGCCCGACGAGCTGCCGAGATAGGGCCGCACGACGCTGTACTCGGTCGGTGTCATCGTCGACAGCACGGTCCAGGCCGACACCAGCTGTTCCATGATCCGCGTGATGCGCGCGAGCATCTTGAACGCGGGCGGCAGCGCATCGCCGCGCAGGTTCGAGATGGCCGCGTTCAGCTCGTGCAGCATCAACTTCATCCACAGTTCGCTCGTCTGATGCTGGATGATGAACAGCATCTCGTTGTGGTCGGGCGAGCGCGGATGCTGCGCGGCCAGCAGCGTGTCGAGCGACAGGTAGTCGCTGTAGGTCAGTGAGCGGGGCGCGTCGGACATCGTCGATCAGGTGACCGCGGCGGCGACCGAGAAGCGTGCTTCCCTGTAAGCGCTCGTGTCGATCACGTCGGCGATCGTCGCGGCGGCATCGAACACGTCGACGTGGCGCAGATAGGCCGGCGTGAAGCCGAAGCGCAGGATGTCCTCGTCGTCGGTCGCACCCTTGCGAAAGTCGCCGACGACGCCGCGGTCGATCAGCGCCTGCATCACCGGATATCCCTGGCCGGCCAGCACGCCGCGCGCATGGAACGAGACCTGGCTGCCGCGCCGCCCCGCATCGCGCGGCGTCGCGAGCAGCAGCGTGTCGCTGCAACGCGCTTCGACCAGCGCGATGAAGAGCTCGGTCAGCGCAATGGACTTGGCTCGCAGCGCCGGCATCGGATTCGCCGCGCCGTCGACAGACTGCAGCGACGCGATGCCGCATTCGAGCGCGGCCATCGACAGGATCGGCGGCGTGCCGCACAGGAAGCGGTCGACGCCGGCCGCGGGTGCGTAGCCGGTCGCGAACGTGAACGGCGACGCGTGGCCCATCCAGCCCGACAGCGGCTGCCGGATGTCGTCGGCGTCGAGGCGTTCGACGTGGCGTGGGTGGACCCACACGAAGGCCGGTGCACCCGGACCGCCGTTCAGGTACTTGTAGCCACAACCGATCGCGAAGTCGGCGTCGGCGTCGTGCAGGTCGACCGGTACCGCGCCCGCCGAGTGCGCTAGGTCCCACACGACCAGCGCGCCGGCGTCGTGCGCGAGGCGCGTCAGGCGCTTCATGTCGTGCATCGCGCCGGTCCGGTAGTTGACGTGCGTGAGCATCAGCACCGCCGTCGACGGTCCGAGCGCGGCGACGATGGCATCGGCGCGTGCCTCGGTCGTGGTCGCGGGGACGAGCGCCAACGAGGCGCCTCCCTCGCGCTGACTGACGACGCCTTCGGCGATGTACAGGTCGGTCGGAAAGTTGTCGGCTTCGCTGACGATCACGTTGCGCGCGGGGTCGTTTCTGCCGGCGATCGCCATCGCGACGGTCAGCACCTTGAACACGTTGATCGACGTCGAATCGGCGACGGCCACTTCGCCGGCGCGGGCGCCGATCAGCGGCGCGAGCGCATCGCCGACGCGGCGCGGCGACACGATCCAGCCGGCGCTGTTCCAGCTGCCGATCAGGTCCCGGCCCCATTCGCGGGTGACGGTGTCGGCGACCCGCGCGGCCGTAGCACGCGGCAGCGCGCCGAGCGAGTTGCCGTCCAGGTAGACCGTGCGTTCGGGCAGATCGAAGCGATCGCGCATCGGCGCGAGCGGATCGCGGGCGTCCATCGCGAAGCAATCGGCGCGGGTCGGCGTCGTGCCTGTGGCGCCGCTCGAAGCAGCCGGCAGCGGGTCCTGTCGAGCGGTTTGCGTGGCCATCGATTTATTTTAGACTTAAAGTACTTTGATGCCAACGCGCGGCTCCCTGCCATGAACATCCACATCGTCGGTGCGGGACCCGCGGGCTTGTACTTCGCGATCCTCGCGAAGAAGTCGTTCCCCGATGCGCGCATCGCCGTCAGCGAACGCAACGGTGCCGACGAC
>CAXTPX010000629.1:0-2710 GCA_964246005.1 uncultured Burkholderiaceae bacterium
CCTTGAACGACAGACGATGAATTTCGACTTCAGCAGGAGCCAGCAGGACGTCTACGAGCTCGTGGGTTATCTCGCGCGGGAACATTTCGCGCCGCGTGCGGCGGCCCTGGATCTCGAGCGACGATTGCCGCTCGAGAATCTGGCCGACCTGCACGCGCACGGGCTGCTCGGTCTCACGATCGCGACCGCGCACGGCGGCCTCGGCTCCGGTGTGATGGGTGACGATCCGGTGCTCTACCTGCTCGCGATCGAGCAGGTCGCACGCGTCGACTTGTCGACCGCGCACTGCCTGCACGTCCATCTGCACGCCACTCACCTGATCGACCAGACCTGCGACGCGGCTCAGCGCGAGACGTTGCTGGCGCCCGTCCTGGCACATGGCGCGCTGATCGGTGCGGTCGGCAGCGAGCCCGGCCGTACCGCGCGCGGCATCTATGTGCTCGAGACGACGGCGCAGCCGATCCCCGAAGGCCTGGTGCTCGACGGACACAAGAACTACGCGACGCTGGCCGGGTCCGCGGCTTACATGATCGTGTTCGCCGCGCTGAAAGGCATGCCATCGATCGAAGGACACCTGGGTCTCGCGGTACCCCGGGCGACCCCGGGCTCGCGGCTCGTCGATCGCTGGGATCCGGTCGGCATGCGGGCCGCCGTCAGCCCCGACCTCGTCCTCGAGGACTGTTTCGTCCCCGATTCGTTGCGGATCGGGACGCCCGGCACCTATCCGCGCGAACGCTGGCAGGCACGCCATTACCTGTCGCTGGCCTCGCAGTATCTCGGCGCCTGCGAAGGAATCTTCGACGAGCTGACCGCGTACCTGCCGCGACGTGGGACCGCCACCGACAGCTACACGCAACTGCGACTCGGCGAGGCCCGCGTCGCGATCGACTCGGTCCGCTGGCTGATCTATCGCGCCGCATGGCTGTGGGCGCGTGGCGACTTGCAGCAGGCCGAATTGTTCTCGCTGGTGGCGAAGCATCGCGCCACGGGCACGGCGACGTTCGTGATGGACCGTGCCGCCCAGATCGCCGGCGCGAGCGCGATGACCGGCGGGCAACCGATCGCGCGGATGTTGCGCGACCTGCGCGTGCACTCGTTGCATTCGAACGTCGACAAGACAGCGGCAACGATCGGCAAGTACCACCTCGGTCAGAAATTCGACACGACGGATCGCCTCTGATCATGACCACCGAACTGGACAGCCGACGTTTCCGCGATGCGCTGCGTCGTTTCGCGACCGGCGTCACCATCATCACGACCAGCACGAGCGACGACGTGCCGGTCGGACTCACCGCGAATTCGTTCAACTCCGTGTCGCTGACGCCGCCGCTCGTGCTCTGGAGTCTCAACAAGCATTCGCGCAGTCTTGCCGTCTTCACCGATGCGACGCATTACGCGGTCAGCGTGCTCTGCGCCGAGCAGATGCCGCTCGCCGCGCGATTCGCGGCGCCGATCGAGGATCGCTTCGAAGGGATTCCGTGGTCGCCCGGCGGCTCTGGCGTTCCGCTGTTCGACGGCTGCGTCGCCTGGTTCGAATGTCGCAGCGTGTTCCAGTACGAGGGCGGCGATCACGTCATCTTCGTCGGCGAGGTGATCGACTTCGGCCACAGCGACAAGACTCCGCTGCTGTACTCGGGCGGCGCCTATGGCATCCCGGCGCCGCACCCGGAGCTGGCGACCCGCTGACTACTCCCAGAGCGAGGTCTCGGTACCGACCTTGCGGCTCAGCACACGAGATTCCTTCAAGAGGAGCGCGGCGAGTTCCTCGCGACGCGAACTCTCGAAGCGTGCGCTGATCCCCGCGATGCTGATCGCGACGTACGCGCGACCCTGACTCGGTCGGACGGGGACGCCGATCGCACTGACGCCGGGGAGGATGTCCTCTTCATTGACCGCATAGCCCGCCTTGCGGGACTTGCGCACTGCCTCGCGCATGCGATCGGCCGTCATGCGTCCTGCCGATCGGAAGCGCGGCTCGTTGATCGCGATCAGCCGTTCGATCTCGTCGTCGGACTGTTCCAGCAGCAGCGCTAGGCCACCGGCCCCGCAGCCGAGCGGGCGGCGACCGCCCACATCGAGCGTCCGGGCCTGGATCGGATAGCTGCCTTCCAGCCGATCGATGCACACCGCGTCGAAGCCGCTGCGCACCATGAGGAAGACCGAATCCTGCGTTTTCTCCGCGATCCGGCGCAACGAGGGCTGGCAGACTTCCTTGAGGTTGAACTGGGGCGACGCCGCGAGCCCGAGTTCGTAGACGAGGTGCCCCAGGTGATAGCACTTGGTCGCGGCATTGCGACTGACCATCCCCTGCGCCATGAGTCCCTTGAGGATCCGATGGGCCGTCGGTCGTTCGAGTTGCAACGCCTCCGCGATGTTGACGAGCCGCGCGCCGTGGCCACCGTGCGACGACAGTTCGCGCAGGACCGTCACGGCGCGGTGGATGCTCTGCGTCCCCCACGGGTGCTTGAGACGTTGCGCGGGAGGCGCGACCCGGGAGCGCGGGGTCCGTGGGGCCGCCGGTTTCGAATCGCCATCGACCGTCGCTTTCGTCGACCTGGTCACCCCTTCGGCGGCCGCGCTCGCCTTCATTCCTGAACCTTTCTTCTGGATCGCTGGCGCCGATGATAGCGGCGAAATCGCCGGTGACGGCGCCTTCAGTGAAACTCGGACCGGGCATTGAAGCGCTTAACTTGCCGGCGCTACCGCAGCG
>CAXTPX010000630.1:0-2710 GCA_964246005.1 uncultured Burkholderiaceae bacterium
CACCGGCAACGACATCATCTTCTTCTGGGTCGCGCGGATGATCATGATGACGCTGCACTTCACCGACCGCGTTCCGTTCCGCGACGTCTACATCAACGCGATGGTGCGCGATGCGGACGGCAACAAGATGTCGAAGTCGAAGGGCAACACGCTCGATCCGCTCGACCTGATCGACGGCATCGACCTCGAGGCGCTGGTGACCAAGTCGACGCAGGGCCTGCTGCTCGAGGCCCACAAGGAGCGCGCGGCGAAATACATCCGCAAGAACTTCGCCGATGGCATTCCCGCGTTCGGCGCCGACGCGCTGCGCTTCACGTTCGCGGCGCTCGCGCCGCTGTCGATGACGCTCAACTTCGACCTGTCGCGCTGCGAGGGCTATCGCAACTTCTGCAACAAGCTGTGGAACGCGACGCGCTTCGTCCTGATGAACGTCGAGGGCCTCGACGCAGAGGCGCGTGGTCCCGATGCGGCAGGCGTTGCCTTCGGCGACCTCCGCTTCTCTCACGCCGACCGATGGATCGTCGGCCGGCTGCAGCGGGCCGAAGCGGACGTCGCGAAGGGCTTCGCCGAATACCGCTTCGACCAGGCCGCGACCGCGATCTACCAGTTCGTGTGGGACGAGTACTGCGACTGGTATCTCGAGCTCGCCAAGGTGCAACTGCAGTCGGGCGACGACGCGGAGCAGCGGGCCACGCGCCGCACGTTGCTGCGCGTCCTCGAAGCGACGCTGCGCCTCGCGCATCCGGTGATCCCGTTCATCACCGAAGCGCTGTGGCAGAAGGTCGCGCCGCTCGCCGGCACGATCGAGGCCGATGCGGTGACCAGCATCATGGTGCAGCGTTATCCGGTCGCGCAGCCCGACAAGATCGACCCCGCCGCCGACCGCTGGGTGCTCGATCTCAAGGCCGCGGTCGATGCGGTCCGCAACCTGCGCGGCGCGATGCGCATGTCGCCGGCGCAGCGCGTCCCGCTGGTCGCGGCCGGCCGCACGAGCGAGGCGCGCGCGCGGCTGACCGACAGCGCGCCGTACCTGAAGGCGCTCGCGAAACTGTCGGACGTCACGATCGTGGATGCGCTCGACGAAGCGGCGGCAAGCGCGCCGGTCCAGGTCGTGGGCGACGTGCTGCTGATGCTCGACGTGAAGATCGACCTCGCGGTCGAACGAGAGCGGATCGCGAAGGAGATCGGCCGCCTCGAAGGGGAGATCCGCAAGGTCAACGGCAAGCTCGCCAACCAGAGCTTCGTCGGCAAGGCGCCGGCCGAGGTCGTCGCGCAGGAGCACGATCGGCTCGCGCGCTTCTCGAGCACGCTCGACGAGTTGCGCGACCAGCATGCGCAACTGACGACCTGAAGGGAAGCACTGAACCTAGTGGACGGTAACGGGCGAAAACGACAGCGCCTGGCAAGCGGCTCACGCGCCGATGCGGCGTTGCCCGTCGTCGCCATGGCGGGGGCTATGACTCCTCCTCCGCCATGCCTCGACACGCGATCCACTCACCAGACACTGCCGCTTCATCCGTTACAGTCCCCTAGAGCGGCAGTGAAGCCTGCGGCGCGGGCCGGTACTTGCCGCGCGGCAGGTCGCTGGTCGACGACGAGAAGCGCCACGTGTTGCCGCCGCTCGCCTTGCTTTCGTACATCGCGAGGTCGGCCGCGAGCATCAGCACCTCGCCGTCGACCCCGTGGTCGGGAAACAGCGCGATGCCGACGCTGGCGCCGATCGACAGATTGCGGTCCTCGTAGACGATCGGCTCCGACAGGCGGGCGATCACGCGCCTGACCGTGTCCTCGACGACCTCGCGCGACTCGATCTCCTTCAGCACCAGCACGAATTCATCGCCTCCC
Organism: uncultured Burkholderiaceae bacterium; assembly: GCA_964246005.1. Classification (GTDB taxonomy): domain Bacteria; phylum Pseudomonadota; class Gammaproteobacteria; order Burkholderiales; family Burkholderiaceae_D; genus CAHJXF01. The sequence goes on from CAXTPX010000630.1 coordinate 1,846, forward strand.
CAGCGACCCACGGTGTCGAGCTCGCGGACGATCGTCGACAGTCGGCGCGCCACCTCTTCGAGCACCGCATCGCCGAAGCGATGCCCGTGCGTGTCGTTGACCGACTTGAAGCCGTCGAGATCGAGCTCGACGACGGCCACGCGTCGGCCATCGCGGCGCGCGAATGCGAGCGCCTGGTCGAGCCGATCCTGGATGAAGCGACGATTCGGCAACCCGGTCATCACGTCGTGATTGGCGTGATGCCAGTTCTCGGCTTCCTTCTGCTTCTGCACCGACAGATCCGCGAGGATCCAGATCGAGCGGTGACCGTTCACGGGCTGCACCGCGACGCGCTCGCTCGACGCCGGCACCGCCGGCGCGTCGACGAGGCAGCCGGTGACGTTGGCCCAGATCACGTGGCCGTCCGAGCGCACGACCCGACGCTCGAGCTTGAGCGTGCTGCCGAGTCGCTGGAAGCGCTTCTCGATCTCGAGCCAACCCTGCGGATCCTCGAAGAGCGAGTGCAAGGGTCGCGAAGCGAAGTGGGCCGCCGGCCAGCCGAGCAGGTCGGAGAGCGCCTGGTTGGCCTGTTCGATCATCCCGTCGGCGACGATCGCGATGCCCTCGCCCGCCGTCTCGAACACGAGTCGCTGCATGCGCACGGCGTGCCGGTAGCCCTCCTCGAACGCCGCACGCTCCTCGACGTCCTCGTAGATCCCGATGAACTCGTACTCGCTGTCGGCGCTCTTCACGCACGCCACGTTGCGCATCACCTCGACGACCGATCCGTCGCGGCGTCGACGTCTGCCGACGCGCGGCGGCACGCGCCCGCGCATGACCGCCGTCGCGTCGGCCAGCGCCTCGCGCCAAGCCTCGTCCTCCGGGG
>CAXTPX010000631.1:0-2696 GCA_964246005.1 uncultured Burkholderiaceae bacterium
CCTCGGCGTCGACGCGAACGGCTTCGGACGGTCGTACACGGCCAACGTCGGCGTGCAGTACGGCCTGAACGCGGTCAACACCGGTCAGATCACGATGGCGCAGTTCATTCATCTGAACGCGAACATCGGCGGCTTCGACATCGACGGCAATCTCACGGCTGCGCGCGTGCAGCCCGACGAGCAGGGACTGAAGAACGCCTACCAGTCCGGCATGATCATGTACGGCGGCGGTGGCCTCAAGTCGACGGCCGTCCTCGACATGGACGGCCTCGACAACGAGTCGACCGGCGCCGGCGACCTCCACCTCAAGTTCTTCCACTTCATGGTGAGGGCGCGGATGATCGCGGCCAACGGCGACGCGAACAACCACGTGATGTGGAACGGCGAGGCGACCCAGGCCGCGTTCGTCCAGGACCCGCATGCGAACCCCGCGACGCCGGTTCAGGCGCCGCGTGCCGGACACAGCGGACGGACCGTGGTGGTGTTGCAGAAGGCGCTCGACGCGATGGACCAGTGGCTGACCGCGGTCGTCACCGACCCGTCGACCGACGCACTGGCCGTCAAGGTGAGGCGAGACAAGCCCGCGACGCTCGTCGACGGTTGCTACGGGGCGACCACGCCCGGGGCGGCGGACGACTTCATCGCGGAACGGCAGCTGTTCGGCGGGTTCAACAGCGTCTTCCGACAGGGCAACGGAAGCACGTCGCCCGCGGGCACGCTGGACATCGCAGCGACGCCGACGCGCTGCAACCAGCTCTTCCCCGCGTCGTCGTACCCGCGCTTCGATGCCGGCGAGCCGCTCGTCGGACGCACGATGCAGTGCACGTTGAAGCCGGTGACGGTGGCCGACTACGCGGGTTACGCCACGCTCAATCCCGGCTGGACCGGCCCCGCGCGCGCCGCCGACCTGGCTGCGCTCGCGGCGGCGTTCCCGAGCGGGGTCTGCGACTTCACGAAGCCGGGGCTGCAGGAGCAACCGATCGCCGGAACGTGGATTCAGGTGACGGGCGTCGGGCAGTTCCGGGCGCTGCATCCGTTGTAACCACGGCGCGGCGGGGGAACCGGCGGCGCCGACCATCGCGGGATCGCACGACGACGGTCGCTTTCGTCTCGCCCGTCGTCGGCTGGGTGGGCAACGCGCCGTCGCGCTCGGGGGCGCCAAGGGGGGATGCCGGGTTCGCCGCGACCGGCCGAAGGCAAGACCGCCGCGGCGCCGCCCGACGCTGCGGTCCGTCAGCGTCGGGAGGCCGCTGGAGCGCGGAACGCATCGACGTCGCCCCGTTCGAGCGCGTCGCGAATGCCGCGCGCGAGACGGAACACCTCCAACGCCTGCGGATCGAGCGATGCTTCGTCGACACGGGTCGAGTCGAGTCCCGTCAGGTCGTGCTCGCAGTCGCCGCCGGCCATGCAGGCCAGCTCGTCGAGGCTCTGCTGCGCACACGCCGCGCCCGGCGGGCAGGCCGCGAGCTGCAAAGCGACGTCGTAAAGCACCTCGGACTTCGGCGCCCGATAGTCGACGCCTCCGAACCACGGACCCGTTGCCGGTCCGCGGTCCACATGGTCGACGAGCTCGAAGGAGCGCCGCATCTCCGAGGTCAGGAGCGGATCGTGCAGGTCGAGCATCGTCTGCAGCGCGCCTCGCCGTGCCTCCGGCGTCGCCGCCGTACTCACGTCGTGCGCCGCGTTCATCAGCGGGTCGTCGCGTGCGACGGCGCGATCTTTCAACCATCGCGACATCTCGCCGCGCGTGCCTGCCGTGAATCCCGCGCAACGGCGCCTGTAGCGTTCGAGCGCCTCCGATTGCTGCGCCGAGACGGTGCCGGTCTTCGCGATCATCTTCGCGACTTCCGCGTCGAGCATCGAGGACGGGTCGTCGAATTCGCAGGCCCTCATCGCCTCCATCGCATACCAGCGTCCGCCTTCCGATAGCCGCGTCCTCGCACGCATCGCGAACGCATAGAGGTCGGTCGACGACAAGTACTCGCGCGCGAGCGCAGCCGAGATCGGCGCCGCGGCGCCCGGGCGGGCCCGGGATTCGGATGCATCGGCGTCCGCGCGCGCGGGTGCCGCGCCTTCGACGCGCGCCGCGGATGCGGGCGCGCGTGCCGTCGGCTCGTCGAGCGCTCGCCGCGACGACCCGATCCAGACGGCGACGAACCCGGCGAGGAGCGCCGTCGCGATCGCGATCGTGTTTCGCTTCGTCATCGGACCGTCAAGGGCGCCGGCGCATGGCGCCGTGACGTCAATGCGTCAGGATCTTCGACAGGAACGTCTGTGCCCGCTCCGACCGCTGTGTGTTGAAGAACTCGTCCTTCGTGCAGTCCTCGACGATGATGCCCTTGTCCATGAACACGATGCGGTTCGCGACCTTGCGCGCGAAACCCATCTCGTGCGTGACGACCATCATCGTCATGCCCTCGGCGGCCAGCGCCACCATCACGTCGAGCACCTCGTTCACCATCTCGGGGTCGAGCGCCGACGTCGGCTCGTCGAACAGCATCGCGATCGGGTCCATCGACAGCGCCCGCGCGATCGCGACGCGCTGCTGCTGACCGCCCGACAGCTGGCCCGGGTATTTGTCCTTCTGCGCGATCAGGCCGACGCGGTCGAGGTACTTCAGCCCCTTCTCGCGCGCCGCCTCGACCTTGCGGCCGAGCACCTTGGTCTGGCCGATCGTCAGGTTGTCGGTGATCGTG
>CAXTPX010000632.1:0-2695 GCA_964246005.1 uncultured Burkholderiaceae bacterium
ATTCATCGTCACGCGGCCGCGGCCAGCGCCTCGAACACCAGGCCGTGCCGCCGGGCCAGCGCGTCGAGGTCGTCGGAATAGCCGCCGCCGACCACCGCCGCGAGCGGTATCCCGCGGCGTCGCGCCTCGCCGATCACGTGGGCGTCGCGTCGGGCTTCAACAGCGCACTCGCCAGAATCGGCGGGCTCGTGACGACGGCGCTCCTCGGCTTCGTCTTCGCGCTCGGCGATTCGCGGGCGGGACTGATCGGCGGCGTCCGCGTCGCCGCGTGGATCGGCGCGGGCTCTGCCGCGCTCGCGGCCGTCGCGGCGCTCGCCCTGGTCCGGAAGGAGACCGGGGCGGCCCGCGGATCGAATGCCGCCGAGGTCGCCGAATGAAGAAGCCTTCATCGATCAACGTGTTCGTCGCCGACACCGGAACCCCGAGAGGCGACGGTGTATTCGCCGGACGCGACTTGGCGGCCGGCGAGCTGGTCGAGGTCTGCGACGTGCTGCCGTACCGAATGTCGTTCGACAAGCTCAGCGAAGAACTGCAGCAGCGCGTGTTCGACTGGTCCGACGAGGACGATCGGCTGCCGTTCCACGCGCACGTCCTCGGCTTCGGCAGCTTCTACAACCACGCCAACCCGGCCAACGTGCGATACGAAGCGGATCGTCCGAACCTGTTGATGCGCTACTACGCGGTGGACGCGGTGAAGGCCGGCACCGAACTCACGATCAACTACAACTCGGCTGGTGGTCCGGCATCCGAACCCGACGACGACTACTGGTTCGAGGAGATGAAGATCGAGCGGCTCGACTGACGCAGCCGCTCGACGTCAGGCCGCTGCCGGTTCCACCACCGACATCGCCTCGCCACGGCGTTCGGGGCTGAAGCGGATGAGGATGGCGATCGCGACCGCCACGATGCCGATGACGAGTGCGAGCGCGTAGCTGTAGCTGTTACCCGGCGCCTCGGCGAGCTTCGCCTGGAACGGTCCGTTGTACGACGCGAGGAAGTTGCCGACCTGGTAGATGAAGCCGGGCAGCGTCGCACGAACGGCGCCCGGCACGATCTCGTTCAGATGCACGGGGATCACGCCCCACGCGCCCTGCACCGCGAACTGCATCGCGAACGCGCCGACCGCCAGCATCACCGGCGTCGAGCTGTAGGCCCACAGCGGGATCGCCGGCAACGCGAGCAGGGCGCCGATCGTGATGGCGTTGACCCGGCCGATCCGCTCGGACGCGTAGCCGAACAGCAGGCCCCCGACGATCGCGCCGACGTTGGCGACGATCGAGATCAGGCTGACCGTGTGCGCGTCGAAGTGATGCTGCTTCTGCAGGAACGTGGGGTAGAGGTCCTGCGTCCCGTGGCTGAAGAGGTTGAAGAACATCATCAGCACGATCGCATACAGCGACACCTTCCAGTTCGCTCGCAGCGTCGAGAAGAACCCCGCCTTCGGATGCGATCGCGCCTCTTCGAAGACCGGCGATTCGGGCACGTGCGAGCGGATGAACAACACGACGAGGGCCGGCACGATGCTGAACAGCAGCAACGCCCGCCAGCCGAACTCGAAGCCGAATATCGTCTGGCCGTAGAACACCCCGAACACGATCGACGCGAGCAGGTAGCCGACCGGGTACCCGCATTGCAGGATGCCCGACACCAGGCCGCGGGAAGCGGGCGGGATCGACTCCATCGCGAGCGACGAGCCGAGTCCCCACTCACCACCCATCGCGATCCCGAACAACGCGCGCAGCAACAGGAAGATCGCGAGCGTCGGCGCGAACGCCGCCATCGCACCGAGCACCGAGAAGCACACGATGTCGATCATCAGCAACGGCTTCCGACCGTATCGGTCGGCGAGCCGACCGAAGATGAAGGCGCCGATGAAGCGCATCGCGAGTGTCAGGAAGATCGCGTACGCCACGTCCGGTACCCGGACGTGGAAAGTCTCCGCGATCGCGGGCAGCGTGAAGACGAGGATGAAGAAGTCGAAGGCGTCGAGGGTCCAGCCGAGGAACGCTGCGATGACGACCTTGCGTTGCTGAACGTTCAGCGCCATGTCTCTTCTCCGGTGAAAGGACGAGCGTCCATGTCACGAGTCGTGCTCGCTGTCAGCGGATTGCCCCATTGCGCAGCGGCTCTGTCCGTTCTGCGAGGTAGTAGACCAGCATCGCCAGCACCGCGACCTGCCGTCGCATCGCATCGGGGTCGACCTTGTCGAGCGTGTCGGCGGGCGTGTGATGCAGGTCGAAGTAGTGACGTCCATCGATCAGCGGCGCGAACGCGGTCACGCCCGCGTCCTGCAGCGGCGCGACGTCGGAACCGACGTGTCCTTCGCGACGGTCGAGCACGCCCGCGCCGATCACGCGCAGCGCTTCCATCAGCGGCGCCATCGAGCGGCCGGTCGCCGCGTCGATCGGCCCGCGGATGCCGAGCGGCTTGCCGAGACCGAAGTCGCTTTCGATCGCGGCCACCTGCGTCGCGATCGAGCCCTTGACCGAGTCGTAGTACGCCTGGCTGCCGCGCGTGCCGTTCTCCTCGTTCATCCACGCGACGACGCGGACCGTGCGACGCGGCACGATGCCGAGCGACTTCAGCAACGCGACCGCGCCCATCGTTGCGGTGATGCCCATCCCGTCGTCCATCGCACCGGTGCCGCGGTCCCAGCTGTCGAGATGGCCCCACACCAGCACGATATCGTCGGGCT
>CAXTPX010000633.1:0-2692 GCA_964246005.1 uncultured Burkholderiaceae bacterium
CTGGCTCGACAAATCGCTCGAGGACCACGAGAAGCTGCTCGCGGATGCGCGGACCTTCGACCCGCAGCAATATCGCGAGCGTCTCGAGGAGAGCTGGGCCGCACGCGCGCGCCTGTTGCGCTCCGGCACGGCAGCGCTCGGCCACGCCGACGCCTATCCGCTCGACCAGGTGCGCGCCGTCTACAACGAGATGCTCGGCCTCGGCCAGCGGCGGCTCGAGACGATCGGCACGATCGAGCAGATCGATCGCGTGACGGCGGCCATCGCGGACCATCTTCGTGAGCAACGGCAGCGGAAGTGGCGCGCGGCGAGTGCCGGGTTGGCCGCCGGCTTCGCCGCCAAGAGCCTGCTCGACCTGATCGAGCTCCACTACCTGCCGAACAGCTATGAATGGCAGCTCGCGCTGTTCAGGGACCGGCAGCCATCCGAATGGTTGCAGTCGCAGGCCGAACGGATGCACTGGTGGGACGAGGCGACGCTGGTCGCGGCGCTCGTCGCTGCCGTGCTCGGTGCGTGGCTCTCGTGGTCGCGCGACGCGAAGATGGATGCCGGATGAGCGCGTTCAGGCCCCGACCGCCGAACGGTTCGCTGGCGCCACGAAGCGCTCGATCCGCAGCAGCACTTCGTCGCGTTCGCATTCGTAGAACGGCGTGTCGCCCTGCAGGAACGGGGTGATGCCGTCGGCGAGCAACGGCAGGATGTCGCGTCCGAGATCGCGATGCAGCAGGCGCGCGATGAGGTAGACGTATTCGAGCAGCCAGCAGTCCGCCGCCGTGGCGACCCAGTGGCGCAGCACACCGACGAGGTCGGGATCGCCGAGCGCCTGATCGCGCTGGCCATCGTCACCGAGCCGCAACCAGGCGAGGACGTCGTCCCCGCAGATGCCGGTGACGCGACCGTGCGCGTGGCGGCCGTGGCGCTTGATGGCGCGTGCGAAGAGGGCGTAGTCGTCACGCGCCCCCACGTTGAACGAGGCGTCGACCGTCGCGTAACAGACGCGCCAGTGGGCCGCGTCGTCGTCGAGCAGCTCCTCGATCAGCGACATGTGCTCGCTGTCGAGCTCGATCAGTCGTTCGAGCGCGGACGCCGCGGCCTCCGCGACATTCCACAGCGGATGGCACATCAGCGCCTTCACGACGTCGAGGCCTGCTTTCCGATCGACGCCTTCGAGCAGCGCCCTGATCTCGGCGAAGGCGGCTCCCTTGCCTTCGATGGGACTCTCGTCGTGACCGAGCGCCGCGAACCCTTCGGGCTCGAGCGCCGCGACGATGGCCGGACACTTCCGCACCGAGGCGCGCTTCATCAACGCGACGCGCTCCGCTTCGAGCTGCTCCGTCTCGCGCGCACAGGCCGCGAGGCCCGGCTCGTCGACGCGCTCCTTCAATGCAGGCCGCAGGGCGCGATCGGTGAGGAGCACGCGGTAGGTGTCGAGGTCGGTCTGCAGGTACGCCCACCGCGGACGCCAGAACATGGCGAAGCGCGACGCCGGGAGCGCGGCCTCGACCCGCGCGGCGATCGCCGGGCGCGCACTCGCGAGCCCGAGCATCAGCTCGCCCAGGATCATGCGTTCGATGTTGGTCGCGGCGCACGCCCAGCGCGCGAGCACGTCGGTGTCGATCCGGTCCGGCTCCTTGAGGAAGATCTGCTGCAACGCGTAGCCCGCGACCTCGCGCTCTTCGAGACGTGCATCGTCGACCATCGCGACGAGCTGGCCGAAGCGCTCTTCCCGAGCGGCTCCTTCGGCATCTTCGAAGAGGTCGGCCATGACCTCGCCGATGTCGTGGCGCAGGACCATGTCGTAGGGCCTATCGATCTTGCGGCGCCAGAACGTCCAGGTGTCGGGGTGCAGCTCGGCGAGGACGCGGATCGCACCGGTGCGCGTGCCGGTCTCGTAGACCGTGTCCATCAGGACGGCGAGGCCCGCTTCGGGCAGCGCCTGCGCCTGCAGGCGAGCCGACGTGCGCCGCCCCTCGTCGGCTTCGCGCATCGTGTCGACCAGGCGGTTGATCGCATCGGCCATGCGCTTGGCCATCGTCATCATCGTCATCGGTCGCAGGCCGTGCAGGTGCATCGTGTGCGGCTCGACGATCGACGTATACAGCTGCAGCGCGAGGGCGAGACTGCCCGCCTCGGGCGCGTCCCGATCGAACTCCAGCAAATGGTCGATGCCGTGATGCGCGAGGTAGTCGGCCATCGGGCCGAGCGTCTCGAGTCCGTGGTCCACGGCGTCCCTGCACTTCCGGCACAACCACTGCCGCGCCGTGAAGATCGACGTCCTGACGCCGGGGTTGCGCAACAGGTGGTCGCGGAATGCCTTGTGATAGATCGTGTACCCGGCGACGGTCTTGCGGCTCTGCGCCGACTTCAGCATCGGTGACACGAGCACGAGCGCCGTGGCGACATCGTGCGCGGCGTCCGCATGATCCCGGTAGGTCTGGAAGTCGCGGACCCGGAGGATCAACTGTTCGTCGCCGATCGATTCGCGCGCGACCGCGATAAGGCAGACGACCGGCGTCAGGATCGACTGGACGTCACTGATGCCGCTGCTCTCCACCAGCCGCTGGAAGAAGTGCTCGAGCGTGAGCGGCAGCTTGCTGGTCTGGAACCCCGAGGTCTCGCCGCCGGCCAGGATGTCGTTGATGACGCAACGCACGTAGATCGGCAGCCCCTGCGAGTTCTCGAGGATGCGCGT
>CAXTPX010000634.1:0-2689 GCA_964246005.1 uncultured Burkholderiaceae bacterium
CGCCGACGTAGACCCGCAGCCTCTTCGTGTCGGAGACGACGAACAGCTCCTGCCCCGCGCCGCCGCCCGCGTTGATCAGCGCGCCGACATCCGTCGAACGCGCCGTCACGACGCCGTCGAACGGCGCGACGATGCGCGCGAACGTCTTCATCGCGACGAATCGGTCGACGTTGGCCTGCGCGGCGTTGACGACCGACTGCTTCGTGACCAGATCGCCCGCCTTCTCCTCGGCCTCCTGCTTCGACACGGCGTCGGCCGCGACCAGCGCCTGCCAGCGCCTGGCCGTCGTGCCCGCGAGCGATGCGTTGGCCTTCGCACTGGCGAGGTCGGCGCGGGCCTGCAGCAGTTGCTGGTCGAGGTCGGGCGTCTCGATCTCCGCGAGCAACTGGCCCGCCTTGACCGGCGTGCCGATGTCGACCTTCCAGCTCTTCAGGTAGCCGCTGACGCGTGCGTAGATCGGCGCGCGCGAATACGCCTCGAGTCGCGCCGGCAGGTCGAGCGTCGCCGCGCCGCTCGCCCTCGTGGGCGTGATCAGGACGACCGTCGGCACCGCCTGCTCCTCGGCACGCTCGTGCAGCCGCGCCGCATTCGACGAGCGGATCACGAGTCCGTAACCGACGACGACGATGGCGATCAGAACGATTGCGATCGCCACGATGCGCAGCTTGCGCGTCGAGAGGTTGGAAGGCGTGGCGTCGGACGACATCGATGGATCCTAGACGGGGACAGGCAGCGGACCGCGGGGCGCGGAGACGGGCGCCGGCAGCGGTGCGGTCGGTGCTGCGGTCTTGCGGCCGTGCTTCGCGTGAACGAGGCTGAAGACGACCGGGACGAACACCAGCGTCGCGATCGTCGCGAACAGCAGGCCGCCGATCACCGCGCGGCCGAGCGGCGCGTTCTGCTCGCCGCCTTCGCCGAGACCGAGCGCCATCGGCAGCATGCCGAGCATCATCGCGAGCGCGGTCATCAGCACCGGACGGAAGCGCACGAAGCCGGCGTCGAGCGCAGCCGCGACGGAGTCGTTGAGTTCCTCGAGCCGCTCCCGCGCGAACGTGATGACGAGCACGCTGTTGGCCGTGGCCACGCCCATGCACATGATCGCGCCGGTGAGCGCCGGCACCGACAGCGTCGTGCCGGTCCCGAACAGCATCCACACGATGCCGGCGATGGCCGCCGGCAATGCGGTGATGATCACGAACGGATCGCTCCACGACTGGAAGTTGACGACGATCAGCAGGTAGATCAGCACGATCGCGCCGAGGAGACCGAACAGGAGGCCGGAGAACGCGCTCTCCATCGTGCGCACCTGGCCGACCAGCGCGACGCTCGAACCCTTCGGCACGTCCTTCGCGGTGTCGGCGACGATCTGCCGGATGTCGGCCGCGACGGCGCCGAGGTCGCGGTCCTGCGTCGTCGCGTTGATCTGCACCATCGTCTGGATGTCGTACTGGCTGACGACCGCGCTGCTGGTGTTGCGCGTGAAGCGCGCGAGGCCGCCCAGCACCTGCTGCGTCGCCGGACCGCCGGTTCCATTGATCGGCAGGTTCGCGAGCGCCGACAGCGAGTCGAGGCTGTACTGCGGAGACTGCAGCACGATCGGATACGAGACGCCGTTGGCCGGGTTCAGCCAGAACGTCGGCGCGACCTGGCTGCTGCCTGCGAGACTCGTGACGAGGCTGTTGGTCACGTCGCGCGCGGTGACGCCGACGTCCTGCGCGCGCGTCCGGTTGAGGTCGATGTCGAACACCGGACTGCTGCGCGACTGCTGGATGCGCGCATCGGCGACGCCCGGCACGCGCTTGACCGCCTTCAGCAGCCGGTTCGCATAAGCGAAGTTGGCGTCGAGGTCGTTGCCGCGGATCTGCAGGTCGATCGGCGCCGGCGCACCGAAGTTCAGGATCTGGCTGACGATGTCGGCCGGGGGGAACGAGAACACCGTGTCGGGAAACTCGCGCGGCAGGCGCTCGCGCAGCTCGCGGATGTAATCGGCCGTGGGCCGATGTCCCTCCCGCAACGCGATCTGCACGTCGCCGTCCTGCGTGCCGACGACGCCGGTGTTGTTGTAGGTCAGGTTGATGCTCGAAGGCGGCAACCCGATGTTGTCGACCAGCGTCGCGATCTCCGACGACGGGATCACGCGACGGATCGCCTCTTCGATCTCCGCGAAGCGCGAAGCGGTCTCCTCGACGCGCGTGCCGACCGGCACGCGCGCGTGCATCAGCACCTGGCCGCCGTCGACCGAAGGAAAGAAGTTGCGGCCGAGGAACGGCACGAGCGCGAACGACGCCAGCACCACGGCCATGAAGCCGAGCACGAACAGCTTGCGATGGCCGAACACCAGCAGCATCAGCTGGCGGTAGGTCTCGCGCACGCGTTCGAAGCGCGCCTCGAAGCCGCGCTGGAAGCGGACCAGCGGATTGCGCGACGGCGGGCCGCTCTCGTGACCGTGCGCCTCGTGCTGCTTCAGCAGGAACTTCGCCATCGTCGGCACCAGCGTGCGCGACAGGATGAACGAGCAGACCATCGCGAACATCACCGCTTCCGCGAGCGGCACGAACAGGAAGCGCGCGACGCCGGACAGGAAGAACATCGGGACGAACACGATGCAGATGCAGAGCAGCGACACGAACGCCGGCGTCACGATCTGGCGCGCGCCGTCCATGATCGACGTCTCGACGTCCTTGCCGTG
>CAXTPX010000635.1:0-2684 GCA_964246005.1 uncultured Burkholderiaceae bacterium
CGCATCCGCAAGAGTTTCGCCAAGCGTCCGAACGTGCACAAGGTGCCGTTCCTCCTGGCGACCCAGCTCCAGTCGTACGCCGAGTTCCTGCAGGAAGATGCCGTGCCCGCGAAGCGGGCCAACGAAGGCCTGCAGGCCGCGTTCACGTCGATCTTCCCGATCTCGTCGCACAACGGCTTCGCGCGCCTCGAGTTCGTCAGCTTCCAGCTCGGTACGCCCCCGTTCGACGTCAAGGAGTGCATGCAGCGCGGGCTGACGTTCGCGTCGCCGCTCCGCGCGAAGGTGCGCCTCGTGATCATGGATCGCGAAGCGTCGAAGCCGACGATCAAGGAAGTCAAGGAGCAGGAGGTCTACATGGGCGAGATGCCCCTGATGACCTCGACCGGCTCGTTCGTGATCAACGGCACCGAACGCGTCATCGTCTCGCAGCTGCATCGTTCCCCTGGCGTGTTCTTCGAACACGACCGCGGCAAGACGCACTCGTCGGGCAAGCTGCTGTTCTCGGCGCGGATCATTCCGTACCGCGGCTCGTGGCTCGACTTCGAGTTCGATCCGAAGGACATCCTGTTCTTCCGCGTCGACCGTCGCCGCAAGATGCCGGTGACGATCCTGCTGAAGGCGATCGGCATGACGTCCGAGCAGATCCTCGAACACTTCTTCGTGTTCGACACGTTCCACCTGCTCGGCCGCGAAGCCAACGGCGGCGCGAACATGGATTACGTCGCGGACCGCATGAAGGGCGAGATCGCGCGCTTCGACATCGTCGACAAGACCGGCAAGGCGGTCGTGCTGAAGGACAAGCGCATCACCGCGAAGAACCTGCGCGACCTCGATGCCGCGGGTCTGAAGAAGATCCCGGTGCCGGAAGACTTCCTGCTCGGCCGCGTGATCGCGAAGGAGATCGTCGATCCGGAGACCGGCGAGATCGTCGCGTCGGCGAACGACGAAGTCACCGAGGACATGCTGTTGCGCCTGCGCTCGGCCGGCATCAAGGACATCAAGACGCTCTACACGAACGACCTCGACCAGGGTGCGTTCATCTCGCAGACGCTGCGCGCCGACGAGACCAACGACCAGATGGCCGCGCGCGTCGCGATCTACCGGATGATGCGTCCCGGCGAGCCGCCGACCGAAGACGCGGTGCAGGCGCTGTTCAACCGCCTGTTCTACAACCCGGACGCGTACGACCTGTCGAAGGTCGGCCGCATGAAGTTCAATCGCCGCGTCGGCCGCAACGAGGCCGAAGGCCCGATGACGCTGACCGACGACGACATCCTCGCCGTCATCAAGATCCTGGTCGACCTGCGGAACGGTCGCGGGGAAGTCGACGACATCGACCACCTGGGAAACCGTCGGGTGCGTTGCGTCGGCGAGCTGGCCGAGAACCAGTTCCGCTCGGGCCTCGTGCGCGTCGAGCGTGCGGTCAAGGAACGCCTCGGCCAGGCCGAAGCGGACAACCTCGTGCCACACGATCTGATCAACAGCAAGCCGATCTCGGCCGCGATCCGCGAGTTCTTCGGATCGTCGCAGCTGTCGCAGTTCATGGACCAGACCAATCCGCTGTCCGAGATCACGCACAAGCGGCGCGTCTCGGCCCTCGGACCGGGCGGCCTGACGCGCGAGCGCGCTGGCTTCGAAGTGCGCGACGTGCATCCGACGCACTACGGTCGCGTGTGCCCGATCGAGACGCCGGAAGGCCCGAACATCGGCCTCATCAACTCGCTCGCGCTGTACGCGCAGCTGAACGAATACGGCTTCCTCGAGACGCCGTACCGCAAGGTCGCGGACGGCAAGGTCACCGACCAGATCGATTACTTGTCGGCGATCGAGGAAGGCAAGTACATCATCGCGCAGGCCAACGCGGCGCTGGGTGACGGCGGTGCGCTGACCGACGAGCTGGTGTCGTCGCGCGCGGCCGGCGAGTTCGTGCTGGTCGGTCCGGAGAAGGTCCAGTACATGGACGTCGCGCCGGGGCAGATCGTGTCGGTCGCCGCTTCGCTGATTCCGTTCCTCGAGCACGACGATGCGAACCGCGCTTTGATGGGCTCGAACATGCAGCGCCAGGCGGTGCCTTGCCTGCGTCCGGAGAAGGCGTTCGTCGGTACCGGCATCGAGCGCACGGTCGCGGTCGACTCGGGCACGACGGTGCAGGCCGAGCGTGGCGGTCGCGTCGACTACGTCGACTCGGGCCGGGTCGTGATCCGCGTCAACGATGCCGAGAACGCCGCCGGTGAAGTGGGCGTCGACATCTACAACCTGATCAAGTACACGCGTTCGAACCAGAATACCAACATCAACCAGCGTCCGATCGTGAAGGTCGGCGACGTGCTGGCGAAGGGCGACGTGATCGCGGACGGCGCATCGACCGACCTGGGCGAGCTCGCGCTCGGCCAGAACATGCTGGTCGCGTTCATGCCGTGGAACGGCTACAACTTCGAGGACTCGATCCTGATCTCGGAGCGCGTCGTGGCCGAAGACCGCTACACGTCGATCCACATCGAGGAGCTGTCGGTCGTCGCCCGCGACACCAAGCTCGGACCCGAGGAAATCACGCGCGACATCTCGAACCTGGCCGAGAACCAGCTCGCGCGGCTGGACGAGTCGGGCATCGTCTACATCGGCGCCGAAGTCGAAGCCGGCGACTCGCTGGTCGGCAAGGTCACGCCGAAGGGCGAGACGCAGCT
>CAXTPX010000636.1:0-2683 GCA_964246005.1 uncultured Burkholderiaceae bacterium
GGCGCCGTCGACCTGTAGCGTGGCCGCCTCGGACTGCGTCTCGACGATCTCGATCAGCGCGTCGAAGCTGGCGGGCGACGTGGCGTCGAGATGATCGAGGACCGCGTCGATCGTGGAGTCCCCGTGGAACTCCAGCACCGACTGGAGGTTGTCGCTGATCAGCTGGTCCCAGTAACGGTCCTCGACGCGACTGCCCGACGCGGACAGGCTCTGCGCGAAGGCCGCCAGGCGCTCGCCGTCCCTCGAGAGGCGGGGAAGGGAGGACTTGGTGCGGGGACGTTTGGTGGCCATGGAAGCGGACCTTGATCGGTACCGTCGATCGAGGATCGCGGAAGGTCGCAGCGCGGCGAACGCGCAGATGCGAGGGGGGTGTAAGGATAGCAAATCGGGCCGACCGGACCGGTCCGCCCGCGCTCTCCGATGCCGGTCCGTCAGGCAGCGAGCAGTTGCCGCAACACGAACGGCAGGATGCCGCCATGCAGGTAGTAGTCGACCTCGATCGGCGTGTCGATGCGCAGCAGCACCGTCACCTCGCGCCGGCTGCCATCGCGATCGATCACGAGCTTCACGTCCATCTGCGGCTTCAGCGAGTCGCCGACGACGACCTCGAACACCTCGTCGCCGGTGATGCCGAGCGACTCGGCCGAGTCGCCGTTCTTGAATTGCAGCGGCAGCACGCCCATGCCGACCAGGTTCGAGCGATGGATGCGCTCGAAGCTGCGGGCGACCACGGCCTTGACGCCGAGCAGTTGCGTGCCCTTCGCCGCCCAGTCGCGCGACGAGCCGGTGCCGTATTCCTCGCCGCCGAAGATCATCGTCGGCGTGCCTTCGGCGATGTACTTCATCGCCGCGTCGTAGATCGCCATCTGTTCGCCAGAAGGTTGAAAGAGCGTCACGCCGCCTTCGACGCGCGAACCGTTCTCGTCGGCCGGCACCATCAGGTTTTTGATGCGGACGTTCGCGAACGTGCCGCGCATCATCACCTCGTGGTTGCCGCGCCGCGCGCCGTAGCTGTTGAAGTCGACCTTCGTGACGTTGTGGTCGATCAGGTACTTGCCCGCGGGCGAGCTGTCCTTGATCGAGCCGGCCGGCGAGATGTGGTCGGTGGTGACCGAGTCGCCGAAGACGCCGAGCGCGCGGGCGCCCGAGACGCCCAGCTTGCCGACCGTCGGCTCCATCGTGAAGTCGCTGAAGAACGGCGGCTCGGCGATGTAGGTCGACAGCGGCCAGTCGTAGACCTGGCCCGACGCCGACGACACCTGGCTCCACAGGTCGCCCTCCGTCGTCAACTGGCCGTAGAGCTTGCGGAAGGTCTCGCCGTTCATCGCCGACGAGAGCAGCGCGTTGACCTCCTCGGTGGTGGGCCAGACGTCCCCGAGGTACACGTCCTTGCCTTGCTGATCCTGGCCGATCGGATCGGTCATCAGGTCGAGGCGCACCGTGCCGGCGATCGCGTAGGCGACCACCAGCGGCGGCGACGCGAGGAAGTTGGCCTTGATGTTCGGGTGGATGCGCGCTTCGAAGTTGCGGTTGCCCGACAGCACGGCCGCGCAGATCAGGTCGTTCTTCGTGATGATCTCGTTCAACGCCGGCGTCAGGTCGCCGGCGTTGCCGATGCAGGTCGTGCAGCCGTAAGCCGTCACCCCGAAGCCGAGCTGGTCGAGGAAGGGCAACAGGCCGGTCTTCGTCAGGTAGTCGGTGACGACGCGGCTGCCGGGCGCGAGCGAGGTCTTGATGTGCGGCGCGACGCTCAAGCCACGCTCGACGGCCTTCTTCGCGAGCAGGCCGGCGGCGAGCAGCACACTCGGATTCGACGTGTTGGTGCAGCTCGTGATCGCCGCGATCAGGATGTCGCCGTTCTTCACGTCGACACCGTCGCTGGTGGTGTACCGCTGCTCGAGCTGGTCGACCGGCTTGTTGAAGCCGTTCTCGGCATTGGGCTTCGAGAAAAGCGAGTCGTACGTGGCCGAGACACGACCGAGTTCGATGCGGTCCTGCGGCCGCTTCGGACCGGCGAGCGACGGCGCCACGGTGGTCAGGTCGAGCGACAGTTCGGTCGAATAGTCGATGTCGCCCTTCATCGGGATGCCGAACATCTTCTGCTGCTTGAAGTACGACTCGAACGCCTCGATCTCGTCGCGCGTGCGGCCGGTGCCCTCGAAATACGCGATGGTCTTCTCGTCGACCGGGAAGAAGCCCATCGTCGCGCCGTACTCGGGCGCCATGTTGGCGATCGTCGCGCGGTCCGGCAACGACAGCGACTGGGTGCCTTCGCCGAAGAACTCGACGAACTTGCCGACGACCTTCGCCTTCCGCAGCATTTCGGTGATCGTCAACACTAGGTCCGTCGCCGTCACGCCGCCCCGCAGCTTGCCGGTGAGGTTGACGCCGACCACGTCGGGCGTCAGGAAGTAGACCGGCTGGCCGAGCATGCCGGCCTCGGCCTCGATGCCGCCGACGCCCCAGCCGACGACGCCGATGCCGTTGATCATCGTCGTGTGGCTGTCGGTGCCGACGAGCGTGTCGGGGTAATAGACGCCGTCCTTCTGGTGGACGCCGCGCGCCAGGTACTCGAGGTTGACCTGATGGACGATGCCGATGCCGGGCGGGACGACCTTGAACGTGTCGAACGCCTGCATGCCCCACTTCATGAACTGGTAGCGCTCCTTGTTGCGCATGAATT
>CAXTPX010000637.1:0-2673 GCA_964246005.1 uncultured Burkholderiaceae bacterium
TACACCGCGGCCGACATCCACCGCGACCCGCACTACGCCGCGCGCGAGATGATCGGCACGTTCGCCTTGCCCGACGGCGCACCGATCGATCTGCCGGGCATCGTGCCGAAGCTGTCGGGCACGCCGGGGCAGACGCGCTGGCTCGGCCCGGCGCTCGGCGAGCACACCGCCGAAGTGCTCGCATCGATCGGCATCGGCGACGAGGCGCAACGCGCATTGCGGGCCGATCATGTCATCTGAGCCTGCGACGCGCAGGCGCGTCTTCCTCAACGAGGTCGCGGTGCGCGACGGCTTCCAGAGCGAGGCGCGCTTCGTCGCCACCGCCGACAAGGTCGCGCTGATCGACGCGCTGTCGCGGACCGGCGTCGCGAAGATCGAGGCGACCTCGTTTGTGTCACCGAAGGCGATCCCCAACCTGCGCGATGCCGGTGACGTGATGGCGGCGATCGAGCGCGTCCCCGGCGTCGTCTACGCGGCGCTCGTGCCGAACGTCCGCGGTGCGGAGCGCGCGATCGAGGCGGCGGTCGACGAGATCAACCTCGTGATGTCGATCGGGGAGTCGCACAACCTCGCCAATCTGCGGATGACGTGCGCGCAGTCGCTCGCTGAATTCGAACGGATCATGGCGCTCGTGGCCGGCACCGGCGTGCGCGTCAACGGCTGCGTCGCCACGGCCTTCGGCTGTCCGTTCGACGGCGAGCAGCCGATCGCGCGCGTGCTATGGGCCGTCGATCGCTATGCCGAACTCGGCATGGATGGCGTCACGCTCGCCGACACGGTCGGCATGGCGTATCCGACGCAGGTCGCCGAGACGATGCGGACGGTGCGGCGCGCCTTTCCGGCGCTGGAGGTGACCGCGCACTTCCACGACACGCGCGGCATGGGACTCGCGAACGTGATGGCGGCCGTCGACGCCGGGGTCGACCACATCGACGCGTCGCTCGGCGGCATCGGCGGTTGTCCGTACGCGCCGGGCGCGACCGGCAACGTGTGCACGGAAGACGTGGTGCACATGCTCGACGCCTGCGGCTTCGATACCGGCGTCGACCTCGACGCGTTGCTGCGCCTCTCGGGCGGCCTGCCGGCGCTCCTCGGTCATCCGGTCGAAGGTCGCGTGTTGCGGGCCGGTGTGCGCGACGTGCGTCATGGAGGAGCCGACGGGTGATGTCGACCGCGCCACCGTCATCGGATCGAACGATGCGCGGGCGCGGATCCCGATGCTAGACTCGTTTCGACGGTGAACGCTGCAGAGCGCTTGTCGATCGTCGGCCTTCATCAACCAGGCGCGCTTCATGGAAAAATCAGCATTCTTCGAAACCTTGCAGGCGCGCATCGCGAAGATGCTCGAAGACACGCCGGCGGCCGACCTGCGCAACAACCTGCGGGCGCTGCTGCAACAGGGCTTCGAACACTTCGATCTCGCCACCCGCGAGCAGCTCGACCTGCAGACCGAGTTGCTGGCTCGTGCCCAGGCTCGCATCGCCGAGCTCGAAGGGCGCATCGAACGGATGGAACGCGCTGCGATGCCCCTGCAGGATTCGCCGATCGGCTGATCGAGTGACCCGTTCCACCGGCGGTGCTCGGCCGCCGACCGGACGGCCGCAGCGCCGATCCCGGACGTTCGCTCTGCCGCAACTCGCGCGATGACGGTCGGCCTCTCGCTCGCCATCCTGCGTAGTCGGGCCCTGGCCGGCATGGACGCGCCCGAGGTGGTGGTCGAGGTCCATGTGACCGGCGGCCTGCCCTGCTTCAACATCGTCGGGCTGGCCGAGACCGAGGTGAAGGAGAGCCGCGACCGGGTACGTGCCGCGATCCTCAACGCGCGCTTCGAACTGCCGGCGCGACGCATCACCGTCAACCTCGCGCCGGCCGATCTCCCGAAGGAGTCCGGTCGTTTCGACCTGCCGATCGCGATCGGCATCCTGGTGGCGTCTGGCCAGCTGCCGGCCGACCGCGTCGACGACTTCGAGTACGCGGGCGAGCTGTCGCTGTCGGGCGCGCTTCGTCCGGTCCGCGGCGCGCTCGCGATGACGCATGCGATGACCCGCCGTCCGATCGCGCCCGGCGATGTGCGACGCGGCTTCATCCTGCCGCGTGAGTCCGCAGTCGAGGCGGCCCTCTGCGACGACGTCCGCATCCATCCGGCGGCGACCCTGCTCGACGTCTGCGCCCATCTGAGCGGGCAGGCGCCCTTGCCGCTGCAACGCGCGAGCGCTCGATCGGCATCGATGTCGTGGCGCGACTTCGCCGACGTGAAGGGACAGGCCGGTGCGAAGCGGGCGCTCGAAGTCGCGGCTGCGGGCGGTCACAGCATCCTGATGACGGGTCCTCCCGGCACCGGCAAGTCGATGCTCGCAGCCCGCTTTCCCGGTCTGCTGCCGGCGATGACCACGGCCGAGGCGCTCGAGACCGCCGCGCTCGCGAGCCTCGCCGGACGCTTCAGCGTCGACGCGTGGCGGGTTCGCCCCTACCGCGCGCCGCATCACACCGCGTCCGGGGCGGCGCTGGTCGGCGGCGGTGTTGTCCTCCACGCTAATTGAGAAATTTCATAATAAATGAGAATATTTCTCGATGGATGAGAAATGTCGATCTAAGTCATTGTTTTCTCGTCGCCGTTTGGCTTCGCCGTCGGTATCGGACCAGCTATTCGAATGGGTCTTGCAAGGCCCCTTC
>CAXTPX010000638.1:0-2672 GCA_964246005.1 uncultured Burkholderiaceae bacterium
CGCGCACGTCGGCGGCGGTCTCCTTGATCGTCCCGACGCGCATGAAGAGTCCGGTCTCGAGCACGCGCAGCAGCTTGACCTGCAGTTCGAGCGGCATCTCGGTGATCTCGTCGAGGAACAGCGTGCCGCCGTCCGCCCGCTCGAAATAGCCCTTGTGCTGACGTTCCGCGCCGGTGAAGCTGCCCCGCTCGTGGCCGAACATCTCGGACTCGATCAGGTTCGGCGAGATCGCGCCGCAGTTGACCGCGAGGAACGTGCGCTTGCGGCGCAGGCTCAGCTCGTGCAACGTCTGTGCTGCGAGCTCCTTGCCGGTCCCGCTCTCGCCGACCAGCAGCACGGTCGCCTCGGTCGGGGCCACCCGCATCATCTCGTCGTAGAGCTTCTGCATGGCCGGCGAGTTGCCGAGCATCGACCCGAAGCGGCCGTAGCGCCGCAGCGTCTCGCGCAGCGCCAGGATCTCCGCGTGCAGATCCACCGAGCGCGGGATGCGCGCGAGGATTGCGCGAAGCCGCTGGATGTTGATCGGCTTCACGAGATAGTCCGCGACGCCCATGCGCAACGCGTCGACCGCGCTGTCGACCGACGCATGGCCGGTCATCAGGATCATTTCGACGCCGCCCTTCGCATCGAGGCTGCGCAACAGGTCGAGGCCACTGCCGTCCGGCAGACGCAGGTCGCTGAGAATCGCGTCGGGCACCTGCCGCCCCAACTGGATCGTTCCTTCCCGCACGTCCGAAGCGAGCGCGACCGTGAAGCCCTCGGCGATCACGATCTCCTGAAGGGCGAGTCGCGTGTTGTCGTCGTCGTCGACGATGAGGACGTGAGGCATGCGAGCGGTTGCCGGCGGCGTGCAGTGTGGTGTGGGAAGTCGTGCACGATAGTCGCCCGAGAACCGCGGAAAGGTCGGACTACTTTGCATTCTCGACGTCGCAATCCCGCAATGGGCCAGCCGACCACAAGCTTCGGCATTACACTTGTGCGATCTGCCGCGTTCTTGCCCGCGAACGCTCAATTGTCCGACAGCACGGGTTCGCGTTCCGCGTAGCATCGGTCGCTCGAGCGGCGAGGCGGCGCGTACTGCGACCAACGCCTCAGCTGTCTTTCTCTCCCGACGTTGATTCGAAGAGGTTGCCCGTGGAGCCCACCGTCCTTCCGTCGTCGATCGTGCCGCGACGACCGCGCGCGTCGCCGGACACGGCGACTGGTCGAACGACGCCGCTCGATCGCTTCGGCGAGATGCTCGGATCGTCGCCCGTCATGCGCGCGCTGTACGCCGAGATCGGGCGGGTCGCGGCCACCGATGCGACGGTTCTCGTCATCGGCGAGTCCGGCACCGGGAAGGAACTCGTCGCGCGTTCGCTGCATCGGGCGAGCGGACGACGCGACGCCGCGTTCATCGCGGTGAACTGCGGCGCCATCCCGCATCACCTGCTCGAAGCGGAGCTGTTCGGTCACGAGAAGGGCAGCTTCACCGGCGCGCACCAGCAGCATGCCGGCTACTTCGAACGCGCGTCGCACGGTACGTTGTTCCTCGACGAGGTGACCGAAATGGCCGCGGACATGCAGGTCAAGCTGCTGCGCGTCCTCGAGACCGGTCGCTTCTACCGCGTCGGCGGCAGCGTGCCGGTCGACGTGGACCTGCGGGTCGTCGCCGCGACCAACAAGGACCCGCGCGAAGCGGCATTGCGCGGTGCCTTCCGCCACGACTTGCTGTATCGACTGGCCGTCTTCCCGATGCGCGTGCCCGCGCTTCGCGAACGTGGCGCCGATGTCGTCGGGCTCGCCCAGCACTTCCTCGAAGAACTGAACCGCAAGTCCGGCACCGGCAAGCGCCTCTCGCGCCACGCCCACGACGTGCTGCACCACCATGCCTGGCCCGGCAACGTTCGCGAGTTGCGCAATGCGGTGCAACGCGGGTTCATCCTCGCCGAAGATCAGGTCGACCTGCCCGACCCCGTCGATCGCATCGATCGGACACGCCGCAAGGCGACGATCGGGGCCGGCACGCTCGAAGTGTCGATCGGCACGCCGCTCGCCGCCGCCCAGCGTGAAATCATCCTCGCGACCCTGGCGCATTTCGGCGACAACAAGCCGGAGGCGGCTAGCGCGCTCGGCGTCAGCCTGAAGACCCTCTACAACCGTCTGCAGCAATATCGTCCGCAGGGCCAGGCGGACGAGGACGACGACGCGCGCTGAAGCGGCTGACCGGGCTCGCCTCGTTACACGCGGGCAACCCGCGGCTCGTCGACGGCCGCCTCGTCGCGTGCCCTGAAGTACGCGATCGTGCGGCGTAGTCCCTCGTCGAGCCCGACCCTGGGCTCCCAGGCGAGCAGGCGCCGTGCGAGGGAGATGTCGGGACAACGCTGCAACGGGTCGTCGATCGGCAGGTCGCGGTATTCGATCGTCGACATCGAGCCGGACAGCGCGAGCACGCGCTCCGCGATCTCGAGCATCGTGCATTCGTGCGGATTGCCGATGTTCACCGGGCCGCTGCAGTGGTCGGGCGACTCCATCAGCCGCACCAGCCCGTCGATCAGGTCGTCCACGTAGCAGAACGCCCGTGTCTGCGTGCCGCGTCCGTAGAGCGTCAACGGTCGTCCACCGAGCGCCTGCACGATGAAGGTCGACACGACCCGACCGTCGTTCGGGTGCATGCGCGGGCCGTAGGTATT
>CAXTPX010000639.1:0-2669 GCA_964246005.1 uncultured Burkholderiaceae bacterium
CACGGCGGACGCGACGTCGCGTGGCGACTCCGGGTCGATCGAACGTCCTTCGCTGGGAGTCATGAACCCGATCGCCGGTGGATCCCGTTCGGAGAACAGGACAACGGTATCTTATATAAGAGAGCAAATCGAGATGCAAGTCGTCGGGCATTGGGCGTAAACTGCGGGCCCGCCGCGCTCACCCGCCTTCCGCCCCAGCTGCCATGCTGGCGCGAACGGCGGTACCCGGATCCGGGTCGCAGTGGACGCACTGACGCCGATGGCGCGCGCCGAACGTCGGTCACCGCCCGCGACATCCACTCATCCCTTCACGGAGAAAGTCCATGACTCAAGCTGCCAAGCGTGTCGCCGTCACCGGCGCCGCAGGCCAGATCGGCTACGCCCTGTTGTTCCGCATCGCCAACGGCGATCTGCTCGGGCCCGATCAGCCGGTCATCCTGCAGCTGCTCGAGATCCCCGACGAGAAGGCGCAGAAGGCGCTGGCCGGCGTGATCATGGAGATCGAGGACTGCGCGTTCCCGCTGTTGCAGGGCGTGATCGCGAGCGGCGACCCGATGGTCGCGTTCAAGGATGCCGACGTCGCGTTGCTGGTGGGTGCGCGTCCGCGCGGGCCGGGCATGGAACGCAAGGACCTGCTGTCGGCCAACGCGCAGATCTTCACCGCGCAGGGCAAGGCGCTGAACGCGGTCGCGAGCCGCGACGTCAAGGTGCTGGTAGTCGGCAACCCGGCCAACACCAACGCGTACATCGCGATGAAGTCCGCTCCCGACCTGCCGAAGGAAAACTTCACCGCGATGCTGCGGCTCGACCACAACCGCGCGCTGTCGCAACTCGCGACGAAGACCGGCACCGCGGTCGGCGACATCGAGAGGCTGATCGTCTGGGGCAACCATTCACCGACGATGTACCCGGACTTCCGCTTCGCGACGGTGGGCGGCAAGAACATGACGGCGCTGGTGAACGACGACGTGTGGAACAAGGACACGTTCATTCCCAAGGTCGGCAAGCGCGGCGCCGCGATCATCGAGGCGCGCGGCCTGTCGTCGGCCGCATCGGCCGCCAACGCGGCGATCGACCACGTGCACGACTGGCTCCTCGGCAGCAACGGCAAGTGGGTCACGATGGGCGTTCCGTCGGACGGCAGCTACGGCATTCCGCAGGACGTGATGTACGGCTTCCCGGTCGTCACGAAGGACGGCAAGTACGAGATCGTCAAGGGTCTCGAGATCGACGCGTTCAGCCGCGAGAAGATGGACTTCACGCTGAGGGAGCTGACCGAGGAGCAGGACGGCGTCAAGCATCTGCTCGGCTGAGGTCGCCATGTCCGCGTCAGCAGGATCGAAGTTCCGCCAGGCCGTCGTCGACGAGAAGCCTCTGCAGGTGATCGGCGCGATCAACGCGTACACCGCGCGGATGGCCGAGCACACCGGCTTCAAGGCGCTGTATCTGTCCGGCGGCGGCGTCGCGGCGAATTCGCTCGGCATGCCGGACCTCGGCATCAGCACGATGGAAGACGTGCTGATCGACGCGCGCCGCATCACCGACGTGACGACGCTGCCGTTGCTGGTCGACATCGACGTCGGCTGGGGCGGTGCCTTCAACATCGCCCGCACCATTCGCCAGTTCGAGCGCGCCGGCGTCGCTGCGGTCCACATGGAAGACCAGGTCGGCACGAAGCGTTGCGGTCACCGGCCCGGCAAGGAAGTCGTCTCGAAGGCGGAGATGGTCGATCGCATCAAGGCCGCGGTCGATGCCCGGACCGACGACGGCTTCGTGATCATGGCGCGCACCGATGCGCTCGCGATCGAAGGGATCGACGCGGCGATGGAACGCGCGGTCGCCTACGTCGAAGCCGGCGCCGACATGATCTTCCCGGAGGCGATGACCGAGCTCGCGATGTACGACCGCTTCAGGAAGGCGGTCGGCGTCCCGATCCTCGCCAACATCACCGAGTTCGGCTTCACGCCGCTGTACACGGTCGCCGAACTCGCGACGGTCGACGTCGACATCGTGCTGTTCTGCTGCTCGGCGTACCGCGCGATGAACGCGGCGGCGCTGAAGGTCTACCAGGCGATCCGCGCCGAAGGCACGCAGAAGAACGTGGTCGACACGATGCAGACGCGGGCCGACCTGTACGAGCACCTGGGGTATCACGCTTACGAAGAGAAGCTCGACGCGCTGTTCACGGCGAAGAAGGCTTAGCTCGTCGTTCCCGCGAAGGCGGGAACCCAGCGTCGTTGCTCGGTTCCTGCTGACACCCAACGACACTGGGTTCCCGCCTTCGCGGGAACGACGAATACTGGAGTGCGGCATGTCCGAAACCAAGAGCGAAGCAACCCCCTTCAAGCCCAAGAAGTCCGTCGCCCTGTCCGGCGTCACCGCCGGCAACACCGCGCTCTGCACCGTCGGGAAGACCGGCAACGACCTGCACTATCGCGGCTACGACATCCTCGACATCGCCGACACCAGCGAGTTCGAGGAAATCGCGTACCTGCTGGTGCACGGCAAGTTACCGAATGCGAGCGAGCTGACCGCGTACAAGAAGAAATTGAAGTCGTTGCGCGGACTGCCGGCGGCGGTGATGGATGCGCTCGAGACGCTGCCCGCGTCCGCCCATCCGATGGACGTGATGCGCACCGGCGCATCGGTGCTCGGTTGCGTGCTGCCCG
>CAXTPX010000640.1:0-2669 GCA_964246005.1 uncultured Burkholderiaceae bacterium
AACAAGGCGTGGTGCATCGCGCATCACGTCGAGAAGCCGCTCGACTTCAAGAACCGCGAGGAGACCTACGCGTCGCGCAATGCGAACGGCACCGGGCCGTACATGCTGAAGACGCGCGAGCCGTCGGTCCGGACCGTGTTGGTCCGCAATCCGGACTGGTGGGGTGCGGTCGAGAGCGACGTGACCGAACTGGTCTACACGCCGATCGCATCCGACCCGACCCGGATGGCGGCATTGCTGTCGGGCGAGATCGACCTCGTGACCGATCCGTCGCCGCAGGACATCGGCCGATTCCAGAACAACAAGGCCTTCAAGGTCATCACCGGGCCCGAGAACCGCGTCGTCTTCTTCGGCTTCGACCAGTACCGCGAGGCCCTCGAGAGCAGCAACATCACGGGCCGCAATCCGTTCAAGGACCGCCGCGTCCGCGAGGCGTTCTACAAGGCGATCGACGTCGACGTCCTGCAGTCGAAGATCATGCGCGGCGAGTCGGTGCCGACCGCCTGCATGACCACCGCGCCCGCGGGTTGCCTCGACCCCGCGCTCGAACGCCATCCGCCGGCCGACGTCGAGCAGGCGAAGAAGCTGATGGCCGAGGCCGGCTATCCGAACGGCTTCGAGGTCACGCTCGACTGCCCGAACGATCGCTACATCAACGACCGCGACCTCTGCATCGCGGTCGTGGGAATGCTGGCCCGCATCGGCGTGACGCTGAAGGTCAATGCGATGCCGAAGACGATCTACTTCCCGAAGCTCGACAAGAGCGAGACGAGCATGTACATGCTCGGCTGGGGAGGCAGCGTCACCGATGCGCAGATCGTTATGGACCCGATCCTGCACAGCAAGGACACGGCGACGCAGAAAGGGGCCTACAACTACGGGCGGTACACCGACCCCGCACTCGACCAGTTGATCGATGCCGCCGGCGTCGAGATGAATCCGGCCAGGCGCAGGCAATTGATCATCGACGCGCTCGCACTGACGATGCGCGAGTATCGCTACATCGTGCTCCATCGACAGAAGCTGAGCTGGATCGCGAAGAGCGGCGTGACACCGGTGCTGCTGCCGAGCAACGTGCTGCGGGTCGACTGGATCAAGATGAGCTGAACGTGACGACGCTCGTTGCGCGATCTGGACCCGATTCGGCGCATTGCGACAATTAACGTCCAGCGATCGATTACCTTCCCGATCTTGCACGTCGACCGGCAATACACTCCCACTTCTCTCGATCGGCCCACTAGCCCCTAAGTACCTGATTTCACACCGTTAGCTTGCCCGGGCATCCTTCCTGCATTTAACCAGGACAGAGAAATCCCTAGGAAAGCCGAGCGCCGGTCCGGCGTTTGGGTCCACTACCCCAACGGAGTCGAGTCATGAAGCGTCAATTTCTTTGTGCTGTTGCGTTGTCCGCAATGGCGTTCGCCACCTCACCAGCATCCGCCAGCACCGTGGGCCATACCGTTTATCTGAGCGGATTCACGTATGCGAATCCCTCCGAGATGACGTTGCAAAGCGCTGCTCCCGGCCAGCTGATTCCGGCATTCAATGCAGACGGAGCGCAATACTCCGGCACGCTCGATGGAAAGTCCTTCATCAGCTATTGCGCCGAGATCACGCAATACCTCTATTTCCAGACGACCTATACCGATTACCAGATCGTCAATGGCGATATCGCCTGGGGACCGGCCAAGTCGCTCCTGATCGATCACATGATCTCGGCGATCCTGGATCAACACATCAATACCAATTCGGTCGGTTCGAGCCTGACGCAGGCCGCGCTGTGGGAAATGATCTACGAGACCAGCCCGACGATGGGCTTCGCGACCGGCAGCTTCAACATCACCAACACCGACAATTTCCAGATCGCATCGAACGGCATCGACTGGGCCGACTGGAGTTCATGGCCGATCGACTACCACGCGGATCTGCTGCACAGCCCCACCGCGCAGGACCTCTTCCTGATCACCGCCGTGACCGACCCGTCGCGCGTGCCCGAGCCGTCCGACCCGGCGTTGCTGGTCGCCGGCATCGGCGCATTCGGTCTGGTCGCACGTCGCCGCCGCTCGAAGGCATGAAAAAAGGACACCGGTGCGTCCGCACCGGTGTCCTTCGACAGCTCGGTCATTCGTCGCTCAGTTGGGATGGCTGACGCGATCCCACGCGGCCCTGACCGCGTGCTTCGCATCGTCCCAGGTCGCATGCGACTCGCCGCGCACCGACTCGTAGTCCCTCGCGAGATGCGGCTCGACTTCGTCGAACGACTTGTTCGCATACAGCCCGGCGCCACGATCCTGCGAGCCCAGCCGATAGGCGGGTTCGTATTCGTCGTACTCGCGTCCCTCGGTGTAGTACGCCTGCTTCGCGTGATTCTCGCGCCAGTAGTCGTCCGCGACCGTGGGGTCGATCCGCTCGGCGACTGCCTTCCCGCCGAGGCCACCGACCACGGCACCGACGGCAGCGCCGACGACCGTACCCACCGGTCCCGCTGCGAGCGTGCCCGCCGCAGCGCCCGCGGCCATCCCGCCCGCTGCTGCACCGATGCCGACACCGACCGGGTGCGCGCCAGGCGCGCCGGTGATCGGGTCACGGTTGGCGTGGTCGTCATGCGTCGAACTGGTCTGTTCCATGGGGTTCTCCGGTAGAAAGTCTGCGAGCGCCGGACGGTGCCG
>CAXTPX010000641.1:0-2669 GCA_964246005.1 uncultured Burkholderiaceae bacterium
GGCAGCCATGCCGGCCTGCCACCGGCGCTCGTGCTGACCGCCGGCTTCGACCCGTTGCGCGACGAGGGGCTCGACTACGCCCGCGTGCTCGGCGACGCGGGCAACACGGTCAGCTACGTCTGCTTCGAACGCCAGGTCCACGGCTTCATCACGATGGGCCGGGTGCTCGACGAGGCGACCACCGCCGTGTCGCTGTGTGCTGCCGAGCTGCGAAGGGCGCTTGCGTGAACCGGCCGGCGAGCCGATCGACGCGTCACGAAGCGACGCCGCACGCGATCCGGCCGCCGCCGCCGCCGAGCTTGACCGGCTGGTCCGCGTAGTTGTCGCCGCCGGCGTGGATCACCAGCGCATGTCCCTTGATGTCGGCGACCGTGAGATGCGGCGCGACGACCGGCGTCGTCGCCTTGCCGTTCGCGGCCACGGTCAGCTTCGGCAGGTCGCCCTTGTGGCCCATGCCGGTCGGCCCTTCGTGCTTGCCGCTGCTGGACGGGTCGAGATGACCGCCCGCGCCGAACGCCGGTGCCATCGTGCCGCCCTTGTCCGGGTCGGGCGCGGCTTCGCAACTGGCCTTGTCATGGACGTGGAAGCCGTGTTCGCCGGGCGGGAGGCTGCGGAGCGCCGGCGTGAGCCGCAGGCCGTCCGGCGTGTCGATCGCCGTGACGCTGCCGATCGGCTTGTCGATTCCTTCCGCGTTGACGGAACTGAACGGGATCTTGACCTTAGACGCCGCGTCGGCGCTGCCGACCGCGGCGAGTGTCAGGACCACGAGGCCGGCGAAGTGAAGACGATGTCTTTTCATGAAGGCTTTCTCGGGCGGATGGGATTCGATCCGGTACGTCATCGAACGGGCGGTCGACCGCGTTGAACAAGCGGTCGGGAAGACGTGCCGTGGCGGTGAGGGATGGCGGGAGCGTGGCGCTGTCGTCGACAGCCGCACTGGGCGGATTGTGCACAATTGCGGCCGGGCCGGGTACCGGACCCGTCGTCGCGGCAGGGGTCCAGTCGCGTCGTTACATCCGATCACGTGGTTGTCGTTCGTGTTGCGTTTGTACGCGGTTCACCAGGAACACCAGCGCTACACCACCGTCCGAGAGCGTCACCCGTTCCATCGAGGAGAGATCATGATCGGAAGAAAGTTGCTGTTGGCCGCGGCGCTCGCGTCGCCTCTGTTCGTTGCGATCGCGCCGACGCCCGCGGCCGCGCAGGCGTCGTTCGACCTGCGCATCGGAACGCCGCCGCCGCCGCCGCGCACGGTCTACGTGCCGCCGCCGCGGCGCGGCTGGGTGTGGGCTCCGGGCTACTGGGCGTGGAACGGCCGTCGCCACGTCTGGTACGACGGGCACTGGGAGCGCGAGCGTCGCGGCTATCACTACGTGCCGCCGGAATGGCGCGAGGACGGCGGGCAGTACGGCTTCCGGCGGGGAGGCTGGGAGCGCTGAACCCGCGCGGCGCCGTCAGCGCGTTGCGGTGCGCCGGACCGTGGCGCGTCGGCCGGTCGCGACGATCAGCGCGACGGCCGCCGCGAAGGCCAGCGTGCGGACGTCGATCGATTCGCCGACCAGCAGCGCGGCGGCGATGACCGACAGGAACGGTTGCAGCAACTGCAGCTGCCCGATCCGCGCCACGCCGCCCGCGGCGAGGCCCCGGTACCAGAACAGGAAGCCGACGAACATCGAGAAGAGGCCGAGGTAGGCGAGGGCCCCCCATGCCCGCCAGGAGACGGCGTGCCAGGGGGTCGGATGGTCGAGCAGCCGCCATCCCGTGACGACGCTCGCGAACGGCAGCGACAGGATCAACGCCCAGGCGATGACCTGCGGACCGCCGAGCGAACGCGACAACCGGCCGCCTTCGGCATAGCCGATCCCGGCGCAGACGACCGCGCCGATCAGCAGGGCGTCCGCGAGCCGAAGTCCACCCGCGTCCGAACCGGCGTACGCCAGCACCGTCGCGCTCCCGGCGAGGGCGGAGACCCAGAAGCCGCCCGACGGTCGCTCGTTCGCGAAGACGCGTGCGAATACGGCCGTGGCGAGCGGCAACAGGCCGATCACGATGGCGCCGTGCGCTGCCGGAAGATCCTGCAGGGCGACCGACGTCAACAACGGAAATCCGAAGACCACGCCGGCTGCGACCAGCGCCAGGCGATGCCATTGCCTGCGCGGCCATGGCGCACGCGTGATCGTCAGGTAGAGGATCGCGCAGCAGCCGGCGACGACGGCGCGTCCGATGCCGACGGCGAGCGGATCGATTTCGGCCACCGCGATCCGCGTCGCCGGCAGCGTGACGCTGAAGATCGCGACGCCGAGGAGGCAGCTCGCACTCCCGCGCCAAGGCGATCCGCCGAGGTCGAGGGCCGGCCCGCGATTCGCCATGCTCACGCGAGCGGAGCCTACGGTGGGGCAGGGTGTGTCGGACATCGCGGTTCTTCGAGTGCGTGGTGCGAGAACGGAGTGCAGTGGAACGAGTCTAGCGCCGCGACCAGTACGGAACCGGTACACTTTGGCTGCCAGATCGTCACGGTGGCCTGTCGTTTCGACCGATACACGCTCGTTGCCCCGACCCGATGCCCCGATCGCAAGCTGCAGTACCCATCGACGAGCCGTCGCGCACGCTGCGCGGCGATGACCGCACGCTCGTCGAGCAGACGGTCGCGTGGATGCGCCGTCGCATCG
>CAXTPX010000642.1:0-2668 GCA_964246005.1 uncultured Burkholderiaceae bacterium
GGAGAGTGCCTTCAGCGCCGCGACGACGACGTAGTGCCGATCGACCTCGAAGTGCGCGCGCAGCTTGGCCCGCGTGTCCGAACGCCCGAAGCCGTCGGTGCCGAGCACGCGATAGCTGCGACCCTTCGGGACGTATGCGCGAATCTGCTCGGCGAAGAGCTTCATGTAATCGGTCGACGCGACGATCGGACCGACCGTCTTCTCGAGCTGCTGGCAGACGTACGGCTGGCGATCCTTCGCCGTCGGGTTCAACAGGTTCTGTCGCGCGGTCTCGTCGCCCTCGCGCGCGAGCTCGGTGAAGCTCGGGCAGCTCCACACGTCGGCGGCGACGCCCCATTCGCTCTCGAGCAGCTCGGCGGCGGCGATGACTTCGCGCAGGATCGTCCCCGACCCGAGCAACTGCACACGCGTCTTCGTCGCGGCAGCACCGCGCGAGAACAGGTACATCCCCTTCAGGATGCCCTCCTCCTGCCCGGCCTTCAGGCCCGGGTGCGGGTAGTTCTCGTTCATCAGCGTGATGTAGTAGTAGACGTTCTGCTGCTGCTCGATCATCCGCTTCAGCCCGTCCTGCACGATCACGGCGAGCTCGTGCGCGAACGTCGGGTCGTACGACACGCAGTTCGGGATCGTGGCCGACAGGATGTGCGAGTGCCCGTCCTGATGCTGCAGCCCCTCCCCGTTCAGTGTCGTGCGTCCCGCGGTGCCGCCGAGCAGGAAGCCGCGCGCCTGCATGTCGCCCGCCGCCCAGGCGAGATCGCCGATGCGCTGGAAGCCGAACATCGAGTAGTAGATGTAGAACGGAATCATGATGCGGTTGTTCGTCGAGTACGACGTCGCCGCCGCGATCCACGAGCTCATCGCGCCCGCCTCGTTGATGCCCTCCTCGAGGATCTGGCCGTTCTTCTCTTCCTTGTAGTACGAGACCTGGTCGCGATCGACCGGCTCGTACAGCTGGCCCTGCTGGCTGAAGATGCCGAGCTGACGGAACATCCCTTCCATGCCGAACGTGCGCGCCTCGTCCGGCACGATCGGGACGACCCGCGGACCGAGCTTCTTGTCGCGCAGCAACGCCGTCAGGATGCGCACGAAGGCCATCGTCGTCGACATCTCGCGACCTTCGGCGGTCGCGTTCGTGACCGCCTCGAACGCCGACAGGTCCGGCGTCGTGAACGACTCGTCCGCCCTCGCGCGTCGTTGCGGCAGGTAGCCGCCGAGCGCGGCCCGACGCTCCTGCAAATACTTGATCTCGGCGCTGTCCGGGTTCGGCTTGATGAACGGCACGTCGACGAGCTGATCGTCGGGGATCGGCAGGCTGAAGCGATCGCGGAACTCGCGGACCGCCTCGTCGGTGAGCTTCTTCTGCTGGTGCGTGGTGTTCTTGCCCTCGCCGATCTTGCCCATCCCGAAGCCCTTGACGGTCTTCGCGAGGATCACGGTCGGCTGCCCGACCGTGTTGACCGCGGCGTGATACGCGGCATAGACCTTGTGCGGATCATGGCCACCGCGGTTCAGGCGCCAGATGTCCTCGTCGGACATCCGCGAGACCATCTCGAGCGTCTTCGGATCCTTGCCGAAGAAATGCTTGCGGACGTAGGCGCCGTCGTTGGCCTTGTAGTTCTGGTACTCGCCGTCGACCGTCTCCATCATCACGCGCTTGAGCGTGCCGTCGGTGTCCTTCTCGAGCAGCGCGTCCCAGTACGAACCCCAGATGACCTTGATGACGTTCCAGCCCGCGCCGCGGAAGTCGGCCTCGAGCTCCTGGATGATCTTGCCGTTGCCGCGCACCGGACCATCGAGCCGCTGCAGGTTGCAGTTGACGACGAAGATCAGGTTGTCGAGCTTCTCGCGCGCAGCCATGCCGATCGCGCCGAGCGACTCCGGCTCGTCCATCTCGCCGTCGCCGCAGAACACCCAGACCTTCCGGTTCGCGGTCTTCGCGATGCCGCGCGCTTCGAGGTACTTGAGGAAGCGCGCCTGGTAGATCGCCTGGAGCGGGCCGAGACCCATCGAAACGGTCGGGAACTGCCAGAAGTCGGGCATCAGCTTCGGATGCGGATACGACGTCACGCCACGGCCGTCGACGTCCTGGCGGAAGTGCGTGATCTGCTCTTCGGTCAGCCGGCCTTCGAGGAAGGCCCGCGCGTAGATGCCGGGCGCCGAGTGTCCCTGGATGTACAGCAGGTCGCCGCCGTGGTCTTCGCTCGGCGCATGCCAGAAGTGATTGAAGCCCGCGCCCAGCATGTTGGCGAGCGACGCGAACGACGCGATGTGCCCGCCGAGGTCGCCTTCGCCCTTGTTCGCGCGGACCACGATCGCCATCGCGTTCCAGCGCATCAGCGAGCGCAGGCGCTCCTCGAGTTCGAGGTTGCCGGGATTGCGCACCTCCTTCTCCGGCGGAATCGTGTTGATGTACGGCGTGTTGGCCGAGAACGGGATCACGGCCCCGCGCTGGCGCGCGGTGTCGATGAGCTGGGCGAGCAACTGGTACGCGCGCTCCGGCCCCTCCCGCTCGATGACCGCGGTCAGCGCATCGAGCCACTCGCGGGTCTCGCCCGGGTCGCTGTCGTCGGGCCGCGCGGCAGGGGAGGCAATCTGATCGGGCTGAGCGGCCATGGGTTCTCCTTTTTTATGCATCCGCGCGGCGACGCGAACCGCGTCTCGAGGTGCC
>CAXTPX010000643.1:0-2664 GCA_964246005.1 uncultured Burkholderiaceae bacterium
TCGTCGCTCTCGAAGAAGCGGGGATAGGCGAACGTCACGAGGTCGGCCTGTCGCTGCATCGCGGCCAGCACGTGCGGATGGTGATGCCCGATGTTGGTCACCACGGCGCCCGAGGTCGCATCGAGGTAGCGCCGGCCGTCGGTGTCCCACA
This sequence comes from uncultured Burkholderiaceae bacterium, assembly GCA_964246005.1. Lineage (GTDB taxonomy): Bacteria > Pseudomonadota > Gammaproteobacteria > Burkholderiales > Burkholderiaceae_D > CAHJXF01. The sequence goes on from CAXTPX010000643.1 coordinate 152, forward strand.
AGAAGATGCCGTCGGCGCGCGCCACCCGCGGGGGCCGCGGCGTGCCGCGCTTCGCGTAGAAGCCGAGGACGGAGCCGCCCTTCGGCGTGTCGCCGATCGAGCGTGCAGGGCTCGCCGTGTTCGGCGAGGAAGACGGCGACCCGCTCGATGAAGCCGGGACGGGCGTTGCGAACTCGATCTCGCTGGACATGGGTGCCTTCGATGCGTGGAATCGTCGTGACTGCATCGTGGACCGGTGTCCTGATCTCCGGTAGACGCATGAAACGATGAAGTGCTATACGTCGAGCGTATGAGCGTCGTCGTCGACCGGTTGGCCTTGCTCGAGACCTTCGTGCGCATCGCCGAGACCGGTTCGCTCAGCGCCGCGGCGCGCGCCATCGGCACCACGCAGCCGACGGTCAGCCGCCGGCTCGCCCAGCTCGAGACGGTGCTCGGCTGCAAGCTCGCGATTCGCGATACCGCGAACTTCACGCTGACCGACGAGGGTCGCTCGCTCCTCGCCGATGCACGCGAGCTCGGCGAACGCTGGTCCGGCGTCGCGCAACGCTTGTCGGCCGGCGGCCTGCGCCCCGAAGGCACGTTGCGCGTGATCGGACCGGTGGGCTACGGCTCCACGTTCCTCACCGACGTCGTGACGACGTTGTGCGCCGAGCATCCGGGACTTCGGGTGGAACTGACGCTGACCGACCGGGCGGTCGATCTGGTCACCACGGGCGCCGAGGTCCGTGTCGTGGTCGGCGAGGGGCGCAATCCCGACCTGGTCCGGCGCCGCCTCGGCACGATGGACCGCGTGCTGGTCGCGACGCCGACGCTGTTGCGTCGCCTCGGGCGGGTGACGATCGACCGGCTGCCGTCGTTGCCGTGCGTCGGTCTCGTGCCTTACTTTGTCGGCACGACCCGCCTCTTCGACGCGGCCGGGGAGATGCGGACGATCGCGCTCGACACGCCGGTCGCGACCGACAGCCTGCTCGCCAGTTATCGCGCCATCCTCAACGGCGCGGGGATCGGGACGTCGGCGCCATGGATGTGCGAGGACGACCTACGCCGTGGACGGGTCACGCGCGTGCTCTCGAACTGGCATCTCGACCCGGTCACGATCCAGGTCGAGCTCCTCCCGGGTCGCCATCGTCCGGCGCGCGTCGACGCCTTCGTCGCCGCGCTGGTCCAACGTTTCGCACAACTGCCGGGCTATCGTCCGCGCTGACGGCGTGCTGGCGTGCAGGGCGATCCGACCGTCGGCCGCCCGCGCATTGCGCGATCCGCCGGCCGTCGCCCTCCGTCTACTTCGGCCGCCCCGCGAACCCCGCCGCCGTCCGCAACGCATCGGCCTCCATCAGCTTCCCGTCGAGCATCACGACGCGCGTCCGCCGCAGATCGCCGATGCGCACCGACGGGTCGCCCTCGACCAGCGCCAGGTCCGCGGTCTTGCCGACCCTGATCGATCCGGTGTGCCGCGCCTGTCCGACGAGACGCGCCGGCACGATCGTCGCGGCCGCCAGCGCTTCGGCCGGCGTGAAGCCGGCCTCGACGTAGATCTCGAGTTCGCGGATCAACTCGATGCCCGAGCCGTCGGTGCCCGCGACGATCGGCACGCCGGCGCGGTGCATCTTCGCGAGCAGCCCGACCATCTTCGCCCAGCTCGCGCGGTAGTCGGCGCGCGTCAGGTCGGCCGGCACCCGGAAGCCGCCCGATCGGAAGCTGCGTTCGGTCGCGACCGGCAACGTGCCGACGAACGGCGCGTAGGCCGGCGATAGGTCGCCGTTGTCCGGCACGTAGAGTCCCTCGAACGCGACCATCGTCGGGTCGGAATAGATGTGCCGGCGCGCCATGCGCGCGACGATCCCGTTCAGCGCGGGCCCGTTCAGGTCGACGTCCTTCGCATAGCGGCCCGGCGCCTCGAACCGGCCGATGCCGTTGTCGGTCTCGAGCACGCTCGCGGGCATCGCCTCCATCATCACCCAGTTGATGTGGGTGATCTCGTCGTAGCCGTCGTCGATCGCCTGCAGCGGACGAATGCCGTGCGGGATGTGGCCGTGCACGTGCAGGCCGAGCCGATGCGCCTCGGCCGCGGAAGCGCGCAGCCACGCCGGATCGAACGTGCCGTAGAACTTCACGCCCGTCATGCCCTTCGCCTTCGCATCACCGACGAGGCGGATCGCTTCGGCCTGGCTGGTCGCGACGCTGGCGATCTGCGCCGTGTACGGTCCCTTGCCATCGATCAGCGACGACGCGTAGACGTGCGGAAAGAGCAGCTGCCCGGCCTCGATGCGCGCGCGCCGGGCGATCGTCAATCGATCGTTGTTGCCCGGATCGGGAACGGTGCATTGCCAAGGCCGCTGATCGCCCACAATACGATCGACTGCCGTGTCGGACCGGAGCCGACGTCGAGCTCGACGAGCTTCGTCGCCTGCGTCTCGCCACCCGGCAGCAGCTTCATGCGCCGATCGGGTTGCTGGAGAAGGCGCTCGATGAACCACGCGTTGGTATCCATCGGGCCGCCCTGGGTCGCATAG
>CAXTPX010000644.1:0-2649 GCA_964246005.1 uncultured Burkholderiaceae bacterium
CGCGAGCGTCTCCTCGGTGACCAGCGACGGATCCGCGGCCAGCGCGGGATGGGCCGTGATCATCCGGCGAAAGCCGTCGAGGATGTCCTCGCGTCCGCCGTAGTTGGCTGCGATGGTCAACGTGAGGCGATCGTTGTCGGCGGTCTTGCGATGCGCGACGTCGATCAGTTCGCGCAGTCTCGGCTCGAAGCGATGGATGTCGCCGATGATCGACAGGCGGATCCCGTTCGTGTGCAGGCGCGCGACCTGGCGCTCGAGCGTGCCGACGAAGAGCCGCATCAGCAACGACACCTCGTCGGCCGGCCGCCGCCAGTTCTCGCTGCTGAACGCGAACAGCGTCAGATGCGTGATGCCGCGAACCACGCAGGCCTCGACGATTTCCTCGACGCGGTCCACGCCCTTCGAGTGGCCCGCGGCACGCGGCAGGTGCCGCTCGGTCGCCCATCGACCGTTGCCGTCCATGATGATCGCGACATGGCGCGGGACGTCCCCGGCATCGGGGATCGTCAACGTCGAGCTGATCCGCGTCTTCTTCAGCACGTCGTCGGCCGCAACGGCCGGTGCCGCGAGAAGGGATCGCTGCACGATTGATGGTGACGCATGCTCGGCGCGGTTCGATGACGGTTCGAGCAAAGCTCACACCGTCATGATCTCCGCTTCCTTCTGCGTGACCATCCGGTCGATCTCCATGATGTTGCGGTCGGTCAGCTTCTGGACGTCGTCCTGCGCGCGCCGTTCGTCATCCTCGGAAATGATCTTCGCCTTGAGTTCGTCCTTGAAGTGGTTGTTCGCATCGCGGCGCAGGTTGCGGATGGCGATCTTCGCGTCCTCGCCCTCGCTGCGAACGACCTTCGTCAGTTCGCGCCGCCGCTCTTCCGTCAGCGCCGGCATCGGCACGCGGATCTGGTCCCCGTTGGTCGACGGGTTGAGCCCGAGGTCGGCTTCGCGGATCGCCTTTTCGACGACCTGCACCATCTTCTTCTCCCACGGCTGGACGCCGATCGTGCGCGCGTCGACCAGCGTCACGTTCGCGATCTGCGTGAGCGCGGTCGGCGCGCCGTAGTAATCGACGTGGATGTGATCGAGGAGTCCCGTATGCGCGCGGCCGGTCCGGACCTTCGCGAGGTCGGTCTTCAGCGTGTCGAGCGACTTCTGCATCTTCTGCTCGGCGTTTTTCTTGATGTCGGCGATCGCCATGAATACTTCCTGTTCCCTCTTCGCTGTTCGATTCAGACGTGGACCAGCGTGCCTTCGTCATTGCCCTCGCACACACGCATCAGGGCGCCCGGCTTGATGATCGAGAACACCTTGATCGGCAGGCTCTGGTCGCGACACAACGCGAACGCGGTCGCATCCATCACCTGCAGGTGCCGCCCGATCGCCTCGTCGAAGCTGATCGTCTGGTAGCGGGTGGCCGTCGGGTCCTTGTTCGGGTCGGCACTATAGACGCCGTCGACCTTGGTCGCTTTCAGCACGATCTCGGCGCCGATCTCCGCGCCCCGCAGTGCAGCCGCGGTGTCGGTCGTGAAGAACGGGTTGCCGGTACCGGCCGCGAAGATCACGACGCGCCCTTCCTCGAGATGACGCATCGCCTTCGGGCGGATATACGGCTCGACGACCTGGTCCATCCGCAGCGCCGACAGCACGCGCGCATCGATGTCGGCCCGCATCAGCGCGTCCTGCAGCGCCAGCGCGTTCATCATCGTCGCGAGCATGCCCATGTAGTCGGCGGTGGCGCGCTCCATCCCGGAAGCGCCGAGCGCGACCCCCCGGAAGATGTTGCCGCCGCCGATCACGATCGCGAGTTCGAGACCTGCACGGACGACGGCCGCGATGTCCGTCACCATCGTCTCGATGGTCTGCCGGTTGATGCCGAACGAGTCGTCGCCCATCAACGCCTCGCCCGACAGCTTCAGCAGTACCCGCTTGTAGGCCAGTGGCATCCGGTGCCGTTCCTCAGAGATTCGAGCGATGCGTCGCGAACCGCAGCAGCCGTGCGCCGGCAAGTTCGCGAGCAGGCGGCATTATCGTTGATTTCCTCCGCCCGCCCGTCTCACTGGTTCTGCGCTGCCGCCACCTGCGCCGCCACCTCGGCCGCGAAGTCGTCGGTCCGCTTCTCGATGCCTTCGCCGACGACGTACAGCGTGAAGCGCAGCACCTTCGCACCCTTGGCCTTCAGCATCTTCTCGACCGTCTCGTCGGGATTCTTGACGAAGGGCTGACCCATCAGCGCGACCTCGGCCAGGTACTTCGAGATCCGGCCCTCGACCATCTTCGCGACGATGTCGGCCGGCTTGCCCGATTCGGCCGCCTGCAACGTGAACACCTTGCGCTCGGCTTCGATCTTCTCGGCCGGGACCTCGTCCTTCGAGACCGTGATCGGCTTGCTCGCCGCGACGTGCATCGCGATGTCCTTGCCCACCTGGTCGTCGGCCGCGTCGAATTCCACCAGCACGCCGATGCGCGTGCCGTGCAGGTAGCTCGCGAGCTTCGCCTTCGTCTCGTAGCGCACGAAACGCCGGATCGCGAGGTTCTCGCCGATCTTGCCGACCAGCGCAGCGCGCACCTCGTCGACCGTCTTGCCGCCGAGCGCCATGCCGAGCAGCGACTGCACGTCGGCAGGATCGTTGCGCGCGATCGTCTCGCCGA
>CAXTPX010000645.1:0-2644 GCA_964246005.1 uncultured Burkholderiaceae bacterium
GCCCGAGGTGGCCGACGGCCAGAAGCCGGTGCAGCGGCGCATCCTGCATTCGATGAATCAGCTCGGCCTCGGCTCCGACGCCAAGCCGCGGAAGAGCGCCACCGTGGTCGGCGACGTGCTCGGCAAGCTGCACCCGCACGGCGACCAGTCGGTCTACGACGCGCTGGTGCGGATGGCGCAGAGCTTCAGCCTGCGCTATCCGCTGATCGACGGGCAGGGAAACTTCGGTTCGCGCGACGGCGACGGCGCCGCGGCGATGCGCTACACCGAGGCGCGGCTGACGGCGATCGCGCGCCTGCTGCTCGACGAGATCGACGAAGGCACGGTCGACTTCGGACCGAACTACGACGGCTCCAGTACCGAGCCCGAACTGTTGCCGGCGCGACTGCCGTTCGTGCTGCTCAACGGCGCGTCGGGGATCGCGGTCGGCATGGCGACCGAGATCCCGTCGCACCACCTCGCCGAGGTCGCTGCGGCCGCGGTGGCGATGGTGCGTTCGAACGGCAAGGCGACGACGGCGGAACTGCTCCAACACCTCCAGGGTCCGGACTTCCCGGGTGGCGGCCAGATCATCTCGTCGAGCCAGGAAATCGCCGCCATCTACGAAAGCGGACGCGGCAGTCTCAAGGTGCGCGCGCGCTGGACCATCGAGGAGCTCGCGCGCGGCCAGTGGCAGGTGGTCGTCGACGAGCTGCCGCCGAACACGTCGTCGCAGAAGGTGCTGGAAGAGATCGAGGAACTGACCAATCCGAAGATCCGGCTCGGCAAGAAGGCGTTGAGCGCGGACCAGGTCGCGACGCGCCAGAACATCCTCGCGGTGCTCGACACCGTGCGCGACGAGTCGGGTCGCGACGTGCCGGTCCGGCTCGTGTTCGAGCCCAAGTCGCGCAACGTGGAGCAGGCCGCGTTCATCCACATGCTGCTCGCGCAGACCGGCCTCGAGGCGAGCGTGCCGCTCAACCTCGTGATGATCGGCATCGACGGCCGGCCGCGCCAGAAGCCGCTCGCGGACATCCTGCGCGAGTGGGTCGAGTTCAGGCAGCAGTGCATCGTGCGCCGCACGCAGCATCGACTGGACCGGGTGGATGCCCGTATCCACATCCTCGAAGGTCGCAGCATCGTGCTGCTCAACATCGACCGGGTGATCCGCATCATCCGCGAGGCCGACGAGCCGAAGCCCGCGCTGATCGAGGCCTTCGCGCTGTCGGACCGGCAGGCCGAGGACATCCTCGAGATCCGGCTGCGCCAGCTCGCGCGGCTCGAGGCGATCCGCATCGAGCAGGAGCTGGCGGAACGTCGCACCGACAAGGCGAAGCTCGAAGAGCTGCTCGCGAACCCGGCGTCGCTGAAGCGCCAGATGATCCGCGAGATCGAGGCCGACGCGAAGACGTTCGGCGCGAAGGACCCGCGTCGCACGCTGATCCGCGAGGAGCGTCGCGCGGCGCTCGAGGTCAAGGTCGTCGACGAGGCGGTTACGGTGATCGTGTCGCAGAAGGCGTGGGTGCGGGCACGGGTCGGGCACGGCCTCGATCCATCGTCGTTCGCATTCAAGCCGGGCGACGCGCTGCTCGCGATCCACGAGTGCCGCAGCGTGGATCAGCTGGTCGTCCTCGGCACCAACGGCCGCGCGTATTCGACGGCAGTCGCAGGGCTGCCGACGGCGCGGGCGTTGCGCGGCGACAAGTCCGAGGCGATCCCGGTCAGCTCGCTGGTCGATCTTGAGCCCGGGTCGCAGATCGCATCGATGCTCGCCGGTCCGATCGACCTGCCGCTGTTGATCGCGACCTCGGCGGGCCACGGCTTCGTGTGCCAGCTCGGCGACCTCGTCGGACGCAATCGCGGTGGCAAGGCGTTCGTGACGCTGGGCGGCGACGAGGCCGAGCCAGGCGACGCGACGCCGTTGCCGATGACCGCGATCGACGTCGCGAGCGACACCGAGATCGCGTGCCTGTCGAGCGACGGCTATCTGCTGGTCTTTCCGGCGGCCGAGATCAAGAAGCTGTCGGGCGGCGGACGCGGCATCACGCTGCAGGACCTGGGCGACAAGGCGCGGCTCGTGTCGGTGCTGTCGATCGGCACGAAGGGCGTGGTCGTCGTCGGGCAGGGTCGCGGTGGAAAGGAGCAGCGCTTGCGTCTTGGCGCCGCGGCGCTCGAAGAGCATCGCGGCAAGCGGGCCCGCAAGGGCCGCAAGCTCGCCACGCGCCTGCAGTCGCCGATGCTCGTGAAGCCCGACCCGCCCGCATCCGCAAGCGACGCATGACGGCTTCGTTCGGCATGCGTTCGCTTCGCGTCGTCGCGACCGCGACGCTGCTGGTGCTCGTCGCCTGTACGTCGTCGGCCGAGCGGGATGCGGGATCGACGCCAGCGCCGGCGTTCACCGGCGCACCGCACCGCGACGGCCACTTCGCGAACCTGTACCCGTTCAGGCTGCCGAGCGCAGGCGACCTGGCCGACTGGTACTGGCACTGGATGCTCGCCGGCGGCACGAAGCCGCCGGCCGGCGGCTACGAGGCCGTGCCGGTCGATACGCCCGACCTCGACTACCTTCGTGCGAACCGCACCGACACGACGGTGACGTGGGTGGGTCATGCGACGGTCCTGCTGCAACTGGCCGGCCTCAACGTGATGACGGACCCGCAGTTCT
>CAXTPX010000646.1:0-2629 GCA_964246005.1 uncultured Burkholderiaceae bacterium
ACGCGATGCGAGACCGACACCTGCGTGAAGCCGACGGCTTCGGCCATCGCGGCGACGCGAACCTCGTGATCGTGGAAACGGTAGCCGTGCATCAGCACGATCGCGATCGAGCGGTAGCCGTCGTCGAAGGCAGCCTGGAGCCCCGCTCGCGTCCCTCCCTCGTCGAGCGGCGTCACCAGCTCGCCGCGTGCGCCGATCCGTTCTTCGACCTCGACGACCTTCGAATACAGCAACTCGGGCAACACGATGCGACGGTCGAAGAGACGCGGCCGGTTCTGGTACGCGATCCGCAGCGCATCGCGAAAGCCGCGCGTGATGAACAGCACCGTCGGCTCGCCCTTGCGTTCGAGCAACGCGTTGGTCGCGACCGTCGTGCCCATCTTGACGGCGTCGATGCGCTCGACCGGCAGCGCGTCGTCGGGGCCGACGTCGAGCAGGTGCCGGATGCCGGCGACCGCCGCGTCGCGGTACTGCTCGGGGTTCTCGGACAGCAGCTTGTGCGTGACCAGCGAACCGTCGGGGCGACGACCGACGACGTCCGTGAAGGTGCCGCCGCGGTCGATCCAGAACTGCCAGGCGTCTGAGCTGGAGCCCCGCAGCGGAAGGTCCGCGGTCATAGCGAGGTCGCGGCACGCGCCGCCTGGTCGTAGAGCCCCGACAACCAGCGCAAAACGCGCGCCGTCTCGTGCACGGTGTCGCCGTCGCCGTGGTCGTTCGACAACCCTGCGACGAGGCAGCGCTCGCGGATCTCGCGATAGCGTTCGATGTAGGCCTTGCCCTGGTCGTTGGTGCGATACAGCACCTCCTTGCCGACGCGCGACGTCTCGACGACCTCGGCGGCCAACAGCTTCTTCAGCGAATAGTTGACGACGTGCAGGTCCTCGACGTTGAGCAGGAACGCGATGTCGGCGAGGCGCTTGTCCCGCGCGCGGTGATGCACGTGGTGCAGCACGAGGACGTCCAGCGGCGCGAGGCCCGGCAATCCAGCAGCCGCCATGCATCGCGCGATCCAGCGATCGAACGCATGGCCGACCACGATCAGCCCGAATTCGAACTCGGACAGTTCCGGCACCTCGGAGTCGGCGAGATGCGACGACGAGACGATCACCCCGGTCCGCTTCGACGGCGAGCCGTTCAGCGCCTTCGGCGTCGGCCGCAGCGACACGACCTTCGGCGACCTGGCGCGATCCACCTTGCCTCGCCCGCGTTTCTCTTTTTCCATGGGTGCTGTCTCCTGATCTCCCCGCACCGGATCATCCGAGGGTTAATACTTAGTATTATTTTGTCGACATTTCATCGATACTTTATTGACGTAATGTCATCGTTGCAAGCGAAACATCCACCGATTCCTGGAGAAAAGCAGATGAAGACTCTTCGATGGCTTGCAGGGCTGGCGCTCGTCGTCGCCGCGTCGCTGTCCGCCGCGCAGGCGCAACAGGAAGTGAGGATCGGCGTGATCTATCCACTGACCGGCGCCGCTGCATCGACCGGCGCCGAGATGAAGGACGCGCTCGAATTCGCGGCCGACATCATCAACAACGGTTCGAAGGAAACCCCCGACCTGCCGTTCGCCGCGGGCGGCGGCCTGCCCGGGCTGAAGGGCGCGAAGATCAGGCTGGTGTTCGCCGATCACCAGGGCAGCCCGCAGGTCGGCGCGACCGAAGCCGAGCGCCTGATCAACGACGAGAAGGTCGTCGCACTGGTGGGTGCCTACAACAGCAACGTGACGGCGACCGCGAGTGCGGTGGCCGAGCGGAGCGGCATCCCGTTCCTGAACGCCGAGTCGTCGTCGGCATCGCTGACGACGCGCGGGTTCAAGTGGTTCTTTCGCACGACGCCGCACGACGACCTGTTCGTGCGCAACTTCTTCGAGTTCTTCGCGGACCTCGAGGCGAAGAAGAAGATCGCGCCGAAGAAGCTCGCGATCATGAACGAGAACACGCTGTTCGGGAACGAGACGACGAAGATCGAGACGCGTCTCGCGGCCGAGCGGGGCTTCACGATCACGTCGACCGTCGCGTATCCGGCGAAGAGCACCCAGCTGACGTCTGAAGTGCAGACGCTGAAGGGCGGCTCGCCGCAGGTCGTGCTGCAGTCGTCGTATCTCGGCGACGCGATCCTGTCGATGAAGACCTACAAGGAACTCGGCTTCACGCCCGACATGATCCTCGCGAACGACGCCGGCTTCGCGGACACCGAGTTCGTCAAGACGCTCGGCAAGGACGCGGACTTCATCGTGTCGCGCGAGGTCTGGTCGCTCGATCTCGCGAGCCGGAATCCGCTGATCAAGCAGGCCAACGACGCGTTCAACAAGCGCTACAAGATCAACTTCACCGGCAACTCTGCACGGACCTTCACGGGCTTGATGGTGCTGGCCGACGCGATCAACCGGGCCGGCGCGACGACGCCCGAAGCGATCCAGAAGGCACTGATCGCGACCAACCTGCCGGCCAACAAGCTGATCATGCCTTGGAAGGGCGTGAAGTTCGACGAGACCGGGCAGAACACGCTCGGGCAGGGAATCCTGGTGCAGATCATCGGCGGGCAGTACAAGACGGTGTGGCCGTTCGAGCTCGCGGCGCAGGAGATCGTGTGGCCGATGCCGAAGTGGGATCAGCGGAAGTAAAGA
>CAXTPX010000647.1:0-2628 GCA_964246005.1 uncultured Burkholderiaceae bacterium
AGCAGTACAGGATCGCCGCGGTCGCCGGCGCGCTCGAGGTCGGACAGGTCGGCCGCTGGGAAAGCCGCCACCGCCTCCCGATCGAGAGCGACGAAGGGGGCAGGGTGACCGTCAGCCGACTCATCGGTGCAGCGGACCTGCGCTGCAAGGAAATCGTCTTCACGGTCGACGAGATCAAGGACGAGGCAACGGTCAGCGCGTTCTACGTCGCGACGATCTGCGAGGACAGCGCTACCTGGCGTTGGGCCTCGGCCGAACCGGCCACTGCGCGCTGGGGGTCCCTGCAATGAAGTGGAGCACGCCGTCCGCGGGCCTCGTCCTTGTCGGTTTGCTCAGTGGATGCAGCTCGATCGGCGGATTCGCAGGTGCGGTGGCGGCTGCTGCGAGCGGCACGTTGACGAGCAATCCGGCGATCGGTCTTGGCGTGGGGGTCGCGGTGCAAGCGGCGACCGACACCGCGTTTCGACGGATCTTTCGGGACATGCAGGCCGACGAGCAGGATCGCATCGCGGCGATCGCCGGCGCCATGGACGTCGGTGAACAGCGGACCTGGGACATCCATCACGCGATCCCCTTCAACGACGAGCGCGGCGAGCTTCGCGTCGTCGGCGCGATCGACAACGCGTTGGCCACCTGCAAGGAGGTGCTGTTCTCGGTCGCCGACGGTACGAAGGAGGCGCCGACCCGCCAGTGGTTCGTCACGCAGACGTGCCGTCGGTCCGACGGACAGTGGCGGTGGGCCGCGGCCGAACCCGCCGTCGCGCGCTGGGGCGCATTGCAGTAGGACGCGAAGCGCGGCGGTCCTCACCCCAGCCCGATGAACAGCCCCGCGATCGTCGCGCTCATCAGGTTCGACAGCGTCGCCGCGGCCACCACCCGCAACCCGTAGCGCGCCACCTCCGACCGCATCGACGGCAGGATCGCCCCGAACCCGCCGGCGAGGATCGCGATCGACGAGAAGTTCGCGAAGCCGCATAGCGCGAACGACAGGATCGCCAACGTCTTGGGGTCGAGCACCCGCAAGCCCGCTGCGGCGACCGCGGCCGAGTCCTTCAGGTACGGCGCGAGCCCGATGTACGCGACGAACTCGTTCAGGATCAGCTTCTGCCCGAGCAGGTTGCCCGCGATGCGCGCCGACTCCCACGGCACGCCGATCATCCAGGCGATCGGCGAGAACACCGCGCCCATGATCCATTCGAGCGTCCACTCCGGATGGCCGAACAGGCCCATCACGCCGCCCACCACGCCGTTCAGCAACGCGATCAGGCCGACGAAGGCGAGCACCATCGCGCCGACGCTGACCGCGATCTTCAGGCCGATCGTCGCGCCGCCGGCGGCCGCGTCCATCACGTTGGCCGGGCGCACGTCCTCGAACTCGAGGTGCTCGAACGCGATGTGCGACGGCTCGGTCGACGGACAGATGATCTTCGCGAACAGCAGGCCGCCCGGCACCGCCATGAACGACGCGGCGATCAGGTACTCGAGGCGCACGCCGAGGCCCGCGTAGCCGGCGAGCACCGACCCCGCGACCGATGCCATGCCGCTCGCCATGATCGCGAACAACTCGGGTCCGCGCAGTTGCTGCACGAACGGCTTGACGGCCGCGGGCATCTCGCTCTGGCCGAGGAAGATGGTGGCCACGGCCGAGAACGACTCGATCTTCGAGACGCCGATCACGCGCTGGAACAGCGTGCCGAGCGCCTTGACGATCCACCGCATCACGCCGACGTAGTACAGGACCGAGATCAGCGCGGTCACGAAGATGATCGCGGGCAGCACGCGCAACGCGAACACGAAACCTAAACCGCCGAACATCTCGAACATCTTCGGCGACACGAGGCCGCCGAACATGAACTCGATGCCCTTGTTGCCGTACTCGAGCACATGGTTGACGCCGATCGCCGTCGCGCCGAGGACCGTCTTGCCGATCGGAACGAACAGGATCAACGCGCCGATCGCGATCTGCGTGAACAGCGCAGCCAGCACGACCCGCGGACGGATGGCCCGTCGATTCATCGACAGCAACCACGCGATCACCAGCAGCCCGACGATGCCGCCCAAACTGCGCAGGCTGTCGGCCAGCATTCCGTCGGCCATAATTCCCTTGTCGATTCAATCAAGCCAGACTGCGGCGCTGCACGGGCAGACGGTCGTTCGAGCGCCGGCCATCATAGATGAACCTTCCTGCATCGCGAGCCGCTTTCGCCGTCACGTTGCCGCTGGACGACGCCGGCCTCGCGCGACTGCTCGACGCGGCGCGCGACGCGAGCACGCGCGCGTACGCGCCGTACAGCCGTTTCCACGTGGGCGCGGCCGTGCTCGCCGACGACGGTCGGGTGTTCACCGCGGCGAACGTCGAGAACGCGTCGTACGGACTGACCTCGTGCGCCGAGCGCAACGCGGTGTTCGCCGCGGTCTCGGCGGGCGTGCGGGTGATCATCGCGGTCGCGATCCACACGCCGACCGATGCATCGGTCTCCCCGTGCGGGGCGTGCCGTCAGGTGATCTCCGAGTTCGGACGGACGGTGATCGTGTCGATCTGCTGAGACGGTGCTGACTAGCGACGCTGGACGATCGACGAGCTGTTGCCCGGCGCCTTCGGACCGCACGCTCTCTCACGGGTCGGAA
>CAXTPX010000648.1:0-2626 GCA_964246005.1 uncultured Burkholderiaceae bacterium
AGGTCGCCGGGCTGATGGCCGACGCGGGCCTGCACGTTCCGCGAGTGCTCGAACAGGACCTCGCGCAAGGCTTCCTGCTGCTGAGCGATCTCGGCACGCAGACCTATCTGTCGGTGCTCGATCCGGCCGATCCGGCAGCCGCTTCGCCGCTGATGTCGGACGCCATCGACGCGCTGATCGCCTGGCAGTCGGCGTCCCGTCCCGACATGCTGCCGCCGTACGACGACGCGCTGCTGCGCCGTGAACTCGCGCTCTTTCCCGACTGGTACGTCGGCCGTCATCGGGGCATCACGCTCGACGATGCGCAGACCAGGGTGCTGGCCGACGCGTTCGACGCGATCGTCGCGAACAACCTCGCCGAAGCGCGTGTCTACGTGCACCGCGACTACATGCCGCGCAACCTGATGGTCGGACCACCGGGCGCCAATCCCGGCGTGCTCGACTTCCAGGACGCGGTGTACGGGCCGATCAGCTACGACGTCGCGTCCCTGTTCAAGGACGCGTTCCTGTCGTGGGACGAGGAGCCGATCCTCGACTGGACCGTGCGCTATTGGGAACGCGCGAAGAGGGCCGGCCTGCCGGTGCCTGCGGACTTCGGGCAGTTCTATCGCGACGTCGAGTGGATGGGACTGCAGCGCCACCTCAAGGTGCTCGGGATCTTCGCGCGCATCAACTATCGCGACGGCAAGCCGCACTACCTCGCCGACACGCCGCGTTTCCTCGGCTACGTGCGCGCGACCGCGGACCGCTATCGGGCGCTCGGCCCGCTGCTGAAGCTGATCGACGCGATCGAAGGTCGCGTGGTCGAGGTGGGGTATACGTTTTGACGCGCGTTTCGAGCACTCGGTCGTGAGAGCGATGATCCTGGCCGCGGGTCGCGGGCTTCGCATGAAGCCGTTGACCGACAAGGCGCCGAAGCCGCTGCTGGCCGTCGGCGGCAAGGCGTTGATCGTCTGGCAGATCGAGGCGCTCGTCGAGGCCGGCTTCAACCGCATCGTCATCAATCGCGCATGGCTCGGCGACCAGCTCGAGCAGGCGGTCGGCGACGGCTCGTACTGGGGCATCCGCATCGTCTGGTCACGCGAGGACCCCGCGTACGAGACGGCCGGCGGCATCGTCACCGCGCTGTCGCTGCTCGAGAGCGGCGCACCCGACGAGCCGTTCGTCGTCGTCAGCGCGGACATCCACAGCGACTACGACTACACGCGTCTCGTGCCGATCATCGGCTCGATCCGCGCGCGCTTCCCGCAACACGCCGCGCATCTGGTCCTCGTCGACAACCCGCCCTGGCACCCGCGCGGCAACATTCCGTTGAAGGACGGCTTCGTCGGACGAGGCCTGTCCGACGACGAACTGACGAACGTGCCCGATGCGGCCCTTTCCACGGACGGCCTCACGTTCGCGAACATCGCGGTGTTCCATCCGCGCTGCTTCGACGACCTGGTGCCACGACGCTCGCTGAAGCTGTTCCCGTGGGCCTTCACGCTCGCCGACGAACATCGCATGACCGGCACGCGCCACGACGGCGCGTGGGACAACGTCGGTACGCCCGAGCAGCTCGTCGCGCTCGATCGTCGACTGAAGGACTCGCCTGCACAGGCGGTCGCCGCCGATGAGTGAGTTCCGATGAATGCGCGCGACGTCGACCTGGTCGTCTGCGGCGCCGGCCCGGTCGGTGCGGCCTGCGCGCTCTTCCTGCGCGAGCGGGGCATGGCCGCCTCGCGCATCGCGCTGGTCGACGCGCGTTCGCGCGAAGCCGCCGCGGCCGACGACCGGATGATCGCGATCTCGCACGGCAGTGCCACGCTGCTGTCGCGCCTCGGCGCATGGCGGGACGGCATCGAGCCGCGTGCCACCGCGATCGAGACGATCCACGTCTCGCATCGCGGACGCTTCGGCCGCACGATGATCGATCGCGACGACTACGGCGTCCCGGCGCTCGGCTATGTCATCCGTCATGGCGACCTCACGCAGGCCCTCGATGCGGCGCTGACACGACGCGGCGTCGAGGTGCGGCGGCCGCTCCGCGCGACGGCGATCGAGCCGCGTGGCGACGACCTGCAGGTCGCGATGACCGACGCGCAAGGCTTACCTTCGACACTCGTCGCCCGCCACGCGGTGCATGCCGAAGGCGGCCTCTTCGATCGACAGCAGCCCCGCGCCGTGCATCGCGATTACGGACAGACCGCGATCACGTCGTTCGTGACGCTCGCGACACCGAACGACGCGACCGCCCACACCGCGTACGAGCGCTTCACGGACGCCGGTCCGATCGCGTTGCTGCCCGCCATCCGGGCACGTGCGAACCAACGCGTCGAGAACGGCTACGCGCTGGTGTGGTGCGGTCGCCCGGACGACGTGGCTGCCCGGATGACGCTGTCGGACGACGCGTTCCTCGTCGCGTTGCATGCGGCCTTCGGCGACCGGCTCGGCGCCTTCGCCTCGGTTGCCCCGCGGTCCGCGTATCCGCTCGGACTGAACGCGGTCGCGCGGCCCGCGACCCTGCGTTCGCCGACGTCGGTGGAGTTCGCGATCGGCAACGCGGCGCAGACCTTGCATCCGGTCGCGGGGCAGGGACTGAACCTCGGTCTGCGCGACGCCCACGCGCTGGCAGCGCTGCTCGCCG
>CAXTPX010000649.1:0-2616 GCA_964246005.1 uncultured Burkholderiaceae bacterium
AGCGCGAGCTGTTCGGCCAGGAGGTCTCGTTGCGTCGTGTCTCGAACGAATTGCCCGACGAAACAGCGCAGGGGGTGTGGGTCGGCCTGTTGCACGTGCGAGGCGAAGGCGTCGGGCGGCTGCAACGGCTCGTCGCGTCGATGCGCACGCGGCCCGACTTCGACACGCTCGATCTGCCCGCGCTGCTGAACGCATTGATCGACACCGGCGAATCGATCGAAGTGCGATACGTCCACGGCCACTGGCGCGGGGTCAACGACCTCGAGGACTTTCGCATCGCCGGTGACTTCGCGCATGCGCAGACGCCGTTCG
The DNA here is from genome assembly GCA_964246005.1 of uncultured Burkholderiaceae bacterium. GTDB lineage: Bacteria > Pseudomonadota > Gammaproteobacteria > Burkholderiales > Burkholderiaceae_D > CAHJXF01. The sequence continues at coordinate 313 of CAXTPX010000649.1, forward strand.
CGGTCGGGACATCTGGCAGCCCGATCCGATGATCGAAGCGGCGAACTTCGTCGAGGCCGCGCGCGAGCGGGGCTTCGACTGGTACGCGGGCGTCCCGTGCTCGTACCTCACGCCGTTCATAAACTACGTGTCGCAGGACCCGTCGCTGCATTACGTGTCGGCCGCGAACGAAGGGGACGCGGTCGCGCTGATCGCGGGCGTGACGCTCGGCGCACGCGAGGGTGGACGTCACGGCGGACGCGGCGTGACGATGATGCAGAACTCGGGACTCGGCAACGCGGTGAGTCCGCTGACGTCTCTCACGTGGACGTTCAGGCTGCCGCAGTTGCTGATCGTCACGTGGCGTGGCCAGCCGGGCGTGACCGACGAACCGCAGCACGCATTGATGGGCCCGATCACGCCGACGATGCTCGACACGATGGAGATCCCGTGGGAGCTGTTCCCGACCGACGCCGACGCGATCGGCCCGGCGCTCGACCGCGCGGTCGAGCGGATGGGCGCGAGCGGCCGGCCGTATGCGCTGGTGATGCAGAAGGGCAGCGTCGCGCCGTATGCGCTGACGTCGAGTCCACGGTTCGATCGGCCGGGGCCCACGGTCGCGCGCGCCGAACGGCGCGGCACGGCGCTGCCCTCGCGCCGCGATGCGCTCCTGCGAACGATCGCGAAGACCGACCCCGATCGCACTGTCGTCATCGCATCGACGGGCTTCTGCGGACGCGAGCTTTACGCGCTCGACGACCGGTCCAACCAGTTGTACATGGTCGGCTCGATGGGTTGCGTGACCTCGTTCGCCCTCGGCCTCGCGCTCGCGCGGCCGGACCTGACGGTGGTCGCGATCGACGGCGACGGTGCCGCGCTGATGCGCATGGGTGCGTTCGCGACGATCGGTGCCTACGCGCCGTCGAACCTCGTCCACCTGCTGCTCGACAACGGCGCGCACGAGTCGACCGGCGGGCAGGCGACGGTCTCGCCGAACGTTTCGTTCGCAAGCGTTGCTGCCGCATGTGGATATTCGTCGGCAACCGACAGCGACGACCTGGATTCGGTCGATGCGCTGTTCGACGGGGTCGCGACCGGTGGCCCTCGCTTCCTCGCCCTGTCGATCGCCATCGGTACGCCGACGGACCTGCCGCGGCCGAATGTCACGCCGGTCGAGGTCAAGCAGCGGCTGATCGACCATCTCACCCAGGAAGGAACCCGATGCTCCTGTTGAACCCCGGCCCGGTCACGTTGACCGAACGCGTCAGGCGAAGCCTGACGCAGACCGATCTCTGTCATCGCGAGAGCGAGTTCTTCGACCTGCAGGACGAAGCGCGTCGGCGCCTCCTCGACGTCTATCGGCTCGACGCGGCCGAGTGGACCGTCGTGCTGATCACGGGGTCGGGCACGGCCGCGGTCGAAAGCATGATCGCCGCGCTCGTGCCCGAAGGTGGCAGGCTGCTGGTCGTCGACAACGGTGTCTACGGCGAGCGCATCGCGCAGATGGCGACGCGGTACGGGATCGCCCATGAAGTCGTGAAGCACGACTGGATGGCGGCACCCGATCTCGCGGCGATCGCCGCCCGTCTCGAAGCCGATTCCTCCTTCACGCACGTCGCCGCGGTGCATCACGAGACGACGACCGGGCGACTCAACGACCTCGAAGGCCTGGGCGGCGTATGCCGGGCACGCGGTGTCGCGATGCTGGTCGACGGCGTCAGCAGCTTCGGCGCCGAAGCGATCGGCTTCGACGATCGCAGCATCGCGGCCGTCGCCGGCGCGGCGAACAAGTGCCTGCACGGCGTTCCGGGTGCGTCGTTCGTCGTCGTCCGTCGCGAGGCATTGGCACGCGCCGCGACGCGCGCTTACTATCTCGACCTCGCGCGACTGGCAGCGCTGCAGGGCCAACGCAACACGCCGTTCACACCGGCGGTGCATGTGTACTACGCGCTGGTCGAGGCGCTGCGGGAGTTCGACGAAGCCGGCGGCCGCCCGGCGCGTCATGCCGGTTACGCTGCGTTGTCGGAGCAGGTGCGCGCGGGACTCGCGGCGCTCGGCATCGACGCGGCGTTGCCGGTCGACGCGTCGTCGGTGGTGCTGCGTTCGTTCCGCCTGCCCGAGGGACTTGCGTACGAGTCGCTGCACGACGGATTGAAGGCGCGCGGCTTCGTCATCTACGCGGGGCAGGGGGGACTCGCCGGGACGTTGTTCCGCATCTCCACGATGGGTGACCTCGACGCAGCCGACATGACGCGTCTCCTCGAAGGCTTCGCGGCATTGCTGTCGTGAACCGGATGTCATTGAAGGGCAGCCAGATGGTGAATT
>CAXTPX010000650.1:0-2615 GCA_964246005.1 uncultured Burkholderiaceae bacterium
CGGTGTCCTTCAGGCATTCGGTCAGCGGCACGTCGCTCGTGGCCAGCGCGGCGTAGCGTGGATCGCGCAGGCTCGAACGCGGGTCGTCGGGCAGGAGCGGGTTCGGCGGCGTGTCGTAGCTGCGACGCCAGACCAGCACCTGCGCGTCGCCATACTTCGCGGCGGTCTCGGCCTTGTCGAGACCCTGCAACGCGCCGTAGTGTCGTTCGTTCAGGCGCCACGACGGGGTGACCGGAACCCACATGCGGTCCATCTCGTCGAGGGCGATCCACAACGTGCGGATGGCCCGGCGAAGCACGGACGTGAACGCGAGGTCGAAGTCGAAGCCCTCGGCCTTCAGCAGCCGGCCGGCCTCCTTCGCTTCCGAGCGACCCTGGTCCGTCAGGTCGACGTCCGTCCAGCCGGTGAATCGATTCTCGCGATTCCAGGTCGATTCACCGTGGCGCAGCAGGACGAGTGTGTACATGGGGTGGCTTGTCGACAGGCGACGTTCGGTGGGTTCGGCAGTGCGGGATGGCGGGTCGTGCCGGGGCGGGAGGGCGCCGGTGCCGAGTTTATAATGCGAGTCCCGATCGCCGCCCGGCCTGCACGTTCCGGACCGTGCGATGGTCCGCCCGGCCCCATACTTCGTCCCGAACCATCAACCGCCCCGGCGACGATCCCTAACCTGTGCGTTCCTCGTGACCTTCCTCATCGACAACCTGTACCTGATCGTCATCGCGCTCGCGAGTGGCGGCCTGCTCCTGTGGCCACTGCTGAAGCGCGGAGGCGGCTCGACGGCGTTAAGTCCGCTCGAGGCGACGCAGCTCATCAATCATCGCAACGCGATCGTCGTGGACGTGCGGGACGAGAAGGACTTCGCGGCCGGATCGCTCGCCGCGGCACGCAACATCCCGTTCGCCGCGCTCGCGACACGGGCAAGCGAGCTCGTGCGCTTCAAGGCGCGACCCGTTTTGATCGTCTGCGACTCGGGTCAGCAGTCGGCGAAGGCGACGGAGCAGTTCAAGACCCAGGGTTTCGAAGAGTCGTACTCGCTCGCCGGCGGTGTCGCCGCATGGAAGCAGGCGGGGCTGCCGCTGGTGCAGCCCGGACGCGACAATGCGAAGCCGGCTGTCCGGGAAGCGACGCGGCGTTCGAAGGGTGACCGATCCGGCGGCCGAGGTGGAAAGGTCGCCATCGCCGCGTCGCCGTCGACCGGGGACGACGCCGCGAACCAAGCCGGTCCCGTACCATCGTCGCTAGCTGCCAGCGACGCCGAGCCCGCGCCGACGCGCGTGAAGGAGCTGTCCTGATGACTGCCGTCCGCATGTACAGCACTGCCGTCTGCCCGTTCTGCGTGATGGCCGAACGGCTGCTGCGCTCGAAGGGCGTCAGCGAGATCGAGAAGGTCCGCATCGATCTGGACCCGGCGGCCCGGCAGGACATGATGACGAGGACCGGTCGCCGGACGGTGCCGCAGATCTATATCGGTGACACCCATGTCGGTGGTTACGACGACCTCGCGGCGCTCGATCGGGCCGGGCGCCTGACGCCGATGCTTTCGTCCGGTGACACGCCGGCCTGAGCCGCCGATCTGCGTCGCCGATCACCGACCGTGCGGATCGATCCGCGCGCTGCAACCACACACCGCATCAACCCACTGTCCAAGAGATCATGGCCGACATCGATACACAAAACCAGGTGCAACCGACGTTCAACATCCAGCGCATCTATCTCAAGGACGCCTCGCTCGAAATTCCGAACGCACCGCAGATCTTCCTCGAGACCGAACCTCCTTCCGTCGAAGTGCAACTCGACGTGGGGAACACGAAGGTTCTCGAAGGCATTCACGAGGTCACCGTCACCGTGACCGTGACGACGCGCGTGAAGGAGCAGGTCGCGTTCCTCGTCGAAGCCAAACAGGGCGGCATCTTCGAGATCCGGGGTGTTCCCGACGAACAGATGGAACCGCTGCTCGGCATCGTCTGCCCGAACATCGTCTATCCCTACCTGCGGGCCAACCTATCCGACCTGATCACGCGCACGGGCTTTCCGCCGATCCATCTGGCCGAGATCAACTTCGAGGCGTTCTTCAATCAGCGGAAGGCGACCGCCGCGCCCGAGCAGTCTTCGCTCGTCAACACGTCCGGCGCGCCGCTGCAGTAGACGGCGCATGAGCCCGCCCCCAGAGGCGTTCGTTCGCGGCATGGTGCCGTGGTGGACGGCAGCGTTGCTGTGCGTCGCGAGCGGCGCCGTGTTCGCGGCGGACTACAAATCGGTGGGGAGCGACCCGGCCATCCTGTACGACGCCCCGACGCTTCGCGGTACGCGCGTCGCCGTCGCGCCGCGCGGCATGCCGGTCGAGGTGATCGTGTCGCAGGGCGACTGGGCGCGGGTTCGCGATGCCGGCGGTGCGTTCTCCTGGGTCGAACGGAGATCGCTGGTCGACAAGCGGACCGTCGTCGCCACCGATCCCGGACTGGTCGACGTCCGGGCGACTGCCGACGACGTCGCGCCGGTCGTGTTTCGCGCGCAGCCCGGAGTGCTGCTCGACCTCGCGACCGCGCCGTCGGGCGGCTGGGTCGGCGTCCGGCATCGCGACGTCATCCGGCGGCACATCGTGCCGAACCTGCTCG
>CAXTPX010000651.1:0-2614 GCA_964246005.1 uncultured Burkholderiaceae bacterium
GTTCTACCTGGACTTGTACGCGCGGCAGGGCAAGCGAAGTGGCGCGTGGATGGCGTCCGCACGCGGTCGCGGGCCGCGCGGCCTGTCCGGCGACAGCGCCGAGGCGCAGCACCACACGCCGATCGCCTACCTGACGTGCAACTTCTCCGAGCCGCTTCGGAAGCCGGATGGCGTGATCGTCCGCGAAGCGCTCTTCACGCATTCCGAGGTCAACACGCTGTTCCACGAGTTCGGGCACGGCTTGCATCACATGCTCACGCGCGTCGACGAGTCGTCGGTCTCCGGCATCCGCGGGGTCGAATGGGATGCGGTCGAGTTGCCGTCGCAGTTCCTCGAGAACTTCTGCTGGGCGTGGGACGTCGTCGAGCCGATGACCGCCCAGATCGACACCGGCGAGCCGATCCCGCGGGCGCTGTTCGACCGGATGCTGGCGGCCAAGAACTTCCAGGCGGGCATGCAGACGTTGCGGCAGCTCGAATTCGCGATCTTCGACATGCGGCTCCACAGCGGCTTCGACGTCCACGGCGATCGGTCGGTGATGGACCTGCTGGAAGAGGTGCGCAAGGGCGTCGCGGTCTACGAGGTGCCGTCGTATCACCGCCAGCCGAACCACTTCTCGCACATCTTCTCGGGCGGCTATGCCGCGGGCTACTACAGCTACAAGTGGGCCGAGGTCCTGTCGGCCGATGCGTACGCGCAGTTCGAGGAGGACGGGGTGCTGAACGCGACGACCGGCGCCCGCTTCCTGCAGGAGATTCTCGGCGTCGGCGGCAGTCGTCCGGCGATGGAGTCGTTCGTGTCGTTTCGCGGACGACAGCCGGAGCTCGAAGCCTTGCTTCGGCACAGCGGGATGGTGGAGACTGCCTGAAGCTCGAGCCGGCGGGCCCGCGGCAATCGATTCGACGAGGGACGAAATGGCGATGAAGACCGACCGGTGGGTCATGGTCGCGGCGGGCGGACTGCTCGTCGCCTGCCAGGCGTTCGCGCAGTACAAGTCCGTCGGGCCGGACGGACGAATCACGTACAGCGACCTGCCGCCGCCACCCGGCTCGAAAGTGGTCGACCAGAAGAAGCTCGCGCCAGAGGCGACCGCGAATCCCGCGTTGCCGTTCGAGTTGCAGGAGGCGGCGACGAAGTATCCGGTCGCGCTGTATACCGGCGACAACTGCGCCCCGTGCGACGAGGCGCGCGCGTTCCTGCGCGCCCGGGGGGTGCCGTTCACCGAGAAGACGGTGACCAGCGCCGAGGACATCGCCCTCTTCAAGCAGCAGTCGCCGGACGGGACGGCGCCGGTCCTGACGGTGGGCAGTCGCAAGTCGGTAGGCTACACGCAGTCGAGCTGGACGGGCCTTCTCGACAGCGCGGGCTACCCGCGCACTACGGCGTTGCCACGCGACTATCGCAACCCGCCACCGACGGCGCTGGCGCCCCCGCGGGCGGATGCGGACGGGACCCCGGCCGGTCCGCAGGCCGCGCGCGGCGGTGCATCTGCCTCGGCGAGCGGTTCACCGGCACCGGCTCCGGCCAGTGCGCCGACGTCCGGCTTCAGGTTCTGAGCCGCGGACCCGGCATCGCCGGCGACGCGGCGACGGTGCCATCCCCTGACGTGATTCCTTCTCGTTCGTAGCGAATACTCAAGCGGTCGTTCCGTTTCGAACGGGCCCTGACTAGACTCTTCGGCCCGTCCCGACAACCGCCGCCTCGCCGGTCAGACCCGATGAGTACCGTTCACGAACAACCGATCGTTCGTGCAGCCTCGCTTGCCGACGCCGCGATTGCCGAAGTCCGGATCCGCGTATTCGACGCGCCGCTCGGCGCCGAGGTCGAACACCTCGACCTGTCGCAGCTGTTGACCGACGAAGCGTTCGCGCCGATCGTTCGAGCGCATCTCGACCATCACGTGCTGGTGTTCCGGGACCAGCGCATCACGCCGCAACAGCAGATCGACTTCAGCCGCCGCTTCGGGCCGCTGCAGATCCACGTGCTGCGCAACTTCCAATTGCCGGGGTACCCGGAGATCCTCGTCGTCTCGAACATCGTCGAGGACGGCAAGCCGATCGGCCTCGGCGATGCCGGGGCATACTGGCATTCGGATCTGTCGTACAAGGAGCGCCCGAGCCTCGGCTCGATGTTGCACGCCCAGGAACTGCCCGCCGAAGGCGGCGACACGCTGTTCGCGAACATGCATCTCGCGTGGGAGACGTTGCCGACGACGCTGAAGGCCGCCGTCGAGCACCGCCAGGCCGAGCATTCCTATCTCGCGAAGTACGAAGAGCTGCGGCGCCGCAGTCCTTGGCGTCCCGCGCTGACAGCCGAGCAGATCGCCGAAGTCAAGCCGGTGGTCCACCCGATCGTGCGCACGCATCCCGGCAACGGCCGCAAGGCGTTGTTCGTCGGCGAACACTTCACGACCCGCATCGTCGGCCTGCCCGAGGACGAGAGTCGCGACCTCCTCGATCAGCTGTTCGCGCACAGCACGCGACCCGAGCTGGTGTACCGCCATCGCTGGCAGCCCCACGACATGGTGTTCTGGGACAACCGCTCGGTAATCCACCTGGCGGCCGGCTGCCCGGACCACCTGCGCCGACGGCTCAACCGCACGACGATCGAAGGC
>CAXTPX010000652.1:0-2605 GCA_964246005.1 uncultured Burkholderiaceae bacterium
CGTCGTCTACATGGGCCTCGGCCGCTGCCGTGAACTGGTCGACGCGATGCTCGTGTCCGGCATGCGCGCGGACCTGCCGGCGGCCGCGGTGCAATCCGCGTCGACCGACCGGCAGCGCCACGTCGTCACGACGCTGTCTGCGTTGCCCGATGCGGTCCGCGCCGCCGGCATCGGCAGCCCGGCGATCCTCGTCATCGGCGACGTCGTGCGCTGCGCCGACCGGCAATGGCTCGACCTGGCCGGCGACGCCGGGCCGGTGCCCACGCCTCGCGCCCTGGCCGGCTGACCTCGCTTCGGGCGGCCGCCGCGCCGCCCTCGCTGCACGAACGCGAAGCGACGCAAGATCGCTTTCGTGCGCTGCCGCATTTCGTCATGTAAAATTCCGCCCCACTCGAAATTCCCGTCGCGCGGCTATGGACTTCGCGACCCGTTGATGGCAACCGGCCGCGGGCCGGAGCGCCCTTCGGTTACTGGAGACACCATGGTGAAAGCGACGCGGCTGATCAAGAAGTATCCGAATCGCCGGCTGTACGACACCGAGACCAGCACGTACATCACGCTGGCCGACGTCAAGCAACTGGTCCTCGAGCAGGAGACGTTCCAGGTGGTCGACGCGAAGTCGCAGGAGGACCTGACGCGATCGATCCTGCTGCAGATCATCCTCGAGGAAGAGGGCGGCGGCGTACCGATGTTCACGTCGCCGATGCTCGCGCACATGATCCGTTTCTACGGCCATGCGATGCAGGGAATGATGGGCACGTACCTGGAGAAGAACATCCAGGCGTTCATCGACATCCAGCAGAAGCTGAAGGAGCAGTTGGGCGATCCGACGCGGCAGACCTACGACGCGAAGGGCTACGGCCCCGACCTGTGGAACCAGTTCCTCGCCGGGCAGGCGCCGATGATGCAGTCGGTGATGGGCAGCTACATGGAGCAGAGCAAGAACATGTTCATGCAGATGCAGGAACAGATGCAGAGCCAGACGCGCTCGATGTTCGGCAACGGCTTCGTGTTCCCGGCACCGCCGGTCGCGAACGGTGCGAACGGGGCGAACAGTGCGAACGGTGCAGCCACCGCGCTCGCCGAAAAGCCGAAGAAGTAGGGCATTTGCCAAACAAGGTTGTCATTCCGGCGCAGGCCGGGCCTCCATTCTCCACCGATGATCGAAGAACAATTGATCCCCGACGTTCGTCGGGGTGGCGTCGAGGCGGCGCCGCGCGTCGGCTTCGTCTCGCTCGGCTGCCCGAAGGCCCTGGTGGACTCGGAGCAGATCCTCACGCAACTGCGCGCCGAGGGCTACGAGACGTCGAAGACCTACGACGGCGCGGATCTCGTCATCGTCAACACTTGCGGATTCATCGATGCGGCCGTGCAGGAGTCGCTCGACGCGATCGGTGAGGCGCTGGCCGAGAACGGTCGCGTGATCGTCACCGGCTGCCTCGGTGCGAAGAAGGACGCGACCGGGCGGGACGTCGTCGCCACGGTCCATCCGAAGGTGCTCGCGGTCACGGGCCCGCATGCGGCGGGCGACGTGATGCGCCACGTGCATACCTACCTGCCGCGTCCGACGATCTCGCTCGAACCGGTCGCCGAAGCGGTCGCCGATCACGGCGTCAAGCTCACCCCGAAGCACTACGCGTATCTCAAGATCTCGGAAGGCTGCAACCATCGCTGCAGCTTCTGCATCATCCCGTCGCTGCGCGGGGATCTCGTGTCGCGTCCGATCGGCGAGGTGGTGCGGGAGGCCGAGAGCCTGCTGAAAAGCGGCGTGAAGGAGCTCCTCGTGATCTCGCAGGACACGAGCGCCTACGGAGTCGACCTGCGCTACCGCACCGACTTCGTCGAGGGCCGGCCGGTGCGGACGCGGATGACGGAGCTGGTTCGGGAACTCGCGACGCTGACGGCGAAGGACCAGGCCTGGGTGCGTCTCCACTACGTCTACCCGTACCCGCACGTCAACGAGGTGCTGCCGTTGATGGCCGAAGGCAAGGTGCTGCCGTACCTCGACGTGCCGTTCCAGCACGCGCATCCCGACGTCCTGAAGCGGATGAGGCGGCCCGCGTCCGGTGAGAAGAATCTCGATCGCATTCGCGAGTGGCGCGCCATCTGTCCGGACCTGACGATCCGCTCGACCTTCATCGCCGGCTTCCCCGGCGAGACCGAGGCCGAGTTCGCGTACCTGCTCGACTTCCTGCGCGAGGCGGAGCTCGACCGCGTCGGCTGCTTCGCGTACTCGCCGGTCGAGGGAGCGGCCGCCAATCAGCTCGATGGCGCGCTGCCGGCCGAGGTGCGCGAAGAACGTCGCGCCCGTTTCATGGAAGTGCAGGAGGCGATCTCGGCCAGACGCCTGCGTCGTCGTGTCGGCACGTTGCAGCGGGTGTTGATCGACGACGTCAATGCGGAAGGCGGCGTGGCGCGGTCGTCGGCCGATGCGCCGGAGATCGACGGCAATGTCTTCGTGTCGCCGCCGTCGTCGGTGAGCGCCCGCATGGCCTGGCGCCAGAAGGTCCGCGTCGGTTCGTTCGCGACGGTCCGCATTGCCGGCGCCGACGGCCACGACCTGTGGGGCGACCTGGTGTGAAGCAGGAGCGCGTGTCGGCGTACG
>CAXTPX010000653.1:0-2599 GCA_964246005.1 uncultured Burkholderiaceae bacterium
GTCCTGATGCCCACCGTGACGGGCACACGCGCGAACGTCGCGCGGCAGGCAGGAGTGGCGCATTCACGCGCCTTTGACGAAGCGTGGCGAGGTCGGCCGTAAGCGGTCGCCGCAGGCGCTTCGCAATCGAGCGTGAGCGTCGTTCCGCACCGCGCGCGACGGAAGCGGAAAGATATGGCGGTCTCAAGAATCCGTGAAGCGTCGATGCTGTTCCGATGCTTCGGCCCGAATGCATTGCAACCCGTTCGCCGACCCCTCGCATGATCCTCGCACTGTCCCGCCTCCCGTCCGCTTCGCGCCCTTGCGCGGGTGGACCGCTGGCCCGGCCGTGCCGATCGTCGTCGTGAACGCGAATCGGCCCGCAAGCATTCGGCCAGTGCCTTAGGCGCGAGCCTGCCGCTGCGTTCCGGTCGACGGTACGCAGCGACGCTCGCGCCGGACGGCAATTCCTGCCGCTCTGTCCTTCCTCGCGCTTCGAGCAACACGTCCGCTATCGGGATGACGTCCCGTGTGCGAGGAGCCCCCCATGAAGCGCATGCTATTCAATGCGACGCACGCCGAAGAGCTGCGCGTCGCCATCGTCGAAGGTCAGAAGCTGATCGACCTCGACATCGAAGCCGCTGGTCGTGAACAGCGCAAATCCAACATCTACAAGGGCGTCATCACCCGCGTGGAGCCGAGCCTCGAGGCGTGCTTCGTCTCGTACGGCGAGGACCGCCACGGCTTTCTCCCATTCAAGGAGATCGCCCGGTCGTACTTCCGCGAGGGCGCCGACGTCAAGAACGCGACGGTCAAGGAAGCGTGCAAGGAAGGCATGGAGCTGTTCGTCCAGGTCGAGAAGGAAGAGCGCGGCAACAAGGGCGCCGCGCTCACCACGTTCATCTCGCTGGCGGGCCGCTACCTGGTCCTGATGCCGAACAACCCGCGCGGCGGCGGCGTCTCGCGACGCGTCGAAGGCGAGGACCGGCAGGAACTGCGCGACACGATGGATCAGCTCGAGCTGCCGCCCGGCATGAGCATCATCGCGCGCACCGCGGGCATCGGCCGCAGTGCTCCCGAGCTGCAGTGGGACCTCAACTACCTGATGCAGTTGTGGAATGCGATCGAAGGCGCCGGCAATTCGCAGAACGGCGCGTTCCTGATCTATCAGGAGTCGAGCCTCGTCATCCGCGCGATCCGCGACTATTTCCAGCCCGACATCGGCGAGCTGTTGATCGACACCGACGACGTCTACGAGCAGGCCCGCCAGTTCATGGCGCACGTGATGCCGGACATGGTCAACCGCGTGAAGCGCTACCGCGACGACGTGCCGTTGTTCTCGCGCTTCCAGATCGAACACCAGATCGAGACGGCGCATTCGCGCACCGTGCCGCTGCCGTCGGGCGGCGCCATCGTCATCGACCACACCGAGGCGCTGGTCTCGATCGACGTCAACTCGGCCCGCGCCACGCGCGGCGGCGACATCGAGGAGACGGCGACCCGCACCAATCTCGAAGCGGCCGACGAAGCAGCGCGCCAGATGCGCCTGCGCGACCTGGGCGGCCTGATCGTCATCGATTTCATCGACATGGAGTCGGCCCGCAATCAGAAGGAAGTCGAGCAGCGCCTGAAGGACGGCCTGCGCTACGACCGCGCTCGCGTGCAGACCGGCAAGATCAGCCGCTTCGGCCTGATGGAACTGTCGCGCCAGCGCCTGCGGCCGAGCCTGTCCGAAGGCAGCCACGTGGTCTGCCCGCGCTGCAACGGCACCGGGCACATCCGCGATACCGAATCGTCCGCGTTGCACGTCCTGCGCATCATCCAGGAAGAGGCGATGAAGGAGAACACGGCCGCGGTGCACACGCAGGTGCCGGTCGAGGTCGCGACGTTCCTGCTGAACGAGAAGCGCGGCGACATCGCGACGATCGAATCGCGCCTCAAGGTCAATGTCGTGCTGTTGCCGAACAAGAACCTCGACACGCCGCACTACACGCTGGAACGCCTGAAGCACGACGACCCGCGTCTCGAGACCACCAAGGCGAGCTACGACATGGTCGAGGCGCCGAGCGAGCCGGACGCCTACCGGAAGAAGCTGGTCGACCCCGACGCGAAGCCGCGGCAGGAAGCCGTCGTTCGCGGCATCACGCCCGAGCAACCGGCGCCGATCGTCGAGCGTCCGGTCGCGCCGCAGCCGGCGCCGGTCGCGGCACCGGTCCCCGTCCCCGCGCCTGCCAGCGTCGCCGCTCCGGAACCGACCGGTCTCTTCGATCGCTTCCTGAGCTGGATCAAGGGACCTGCGGAGCCGATCGCACCCGTCGCCCCACCGGCACCGGTGGTCGAGGCGGCGCCGGTCATCCCGCAGCGGCCGTCGACGCGCAGTGGCGACGGAACCCGCGACGGACGCGGCAGTCGCGGCGGTCGCGGCTCCAGGCCGCCCCGCGATGGCGCCGAGCGCGGCGAGCGTCCGCGCCCGGGGGCCGACGGCGAGCGCAAGGCCCAGGGCGACGAGGTCCGGGCGCCGCAGGGTCGTGCCCCCCGGGGCGAGGGTCGCGGCGAAGGCAGAGGCGAAGGCCGCAGCGACGCGTCGGCCGATACCCGGCGTCCACCGCGCGCACCGCGC
>CAXTPX010000654.1:0-2588 GCA_964246005.1 uncultured Burkholderiaceae bacterium
TCGCGAAGGTGGGCGGACGGTCGGCGCGGGCGTCGTCGCGAAGATCATCGCTTGAAAAAACAAGACAAACCGTCGTGCCCGCGAAGGCGGGACGACGGGATCACGTTCGGTGGTCGATGACCACATCGTTCTTTGGAGCTAGATCATGAACAGCCAGAAAATCCGCATCCGCCTCAAGGCATTCGACTATCGCCTGATCGATCAGTCGGCGCTCGAGATCGTCGATACCGCGAAGCGCACCGGCGCGGTCGTCAAGGGTCCGATCCCGTTGCCGACACGCATCGAGCGCTTCGACGTGCTGCGCAGCCCGCACGTCAACAAGACGTCGCGCGACCAGTTCGAGATCCGCACGCACCAGCGCCTGATGGACATCGTCGACCCGACCGACAAGACGGTCGATGCGCTGATGAAGCTCGACCTGCCGGCTGGTGTCGACGTCGAGATCAAGCTGCAGTAACGCGTGAGTGAACCGCCGGTGCAGGTTGCCGGCGCGGAGGTCCAGCCGAGCGTGCGCAAGACCGGCGCGCCGACGCTCGACCTGGTGATCGCCTTCGTGGCGATCGTTCTCTCCATCGTCTCGCTCGCCGTCGCATTCGAGAACGGCCGCACCGAACGCAATCTGCTCGCGGCGAGTGCCTGGCCCTTCCTGCGCGAGATCGTCACCAATCAGTACGGCGATGGACGCGATGCCGCGATCGGCGTGTCGAACGGCGGGGTCGGTCCGGCGAAGTTGAAGACGTTGGAGATCGACTACGCCGGTCAGCCGGTCTCGTCGTCACTGGACCTGCTGCGCCGTTGCTGTGGCCTCGACGCGCAGCCTGAAATGGTTCGCCGGCAGTTGCCGAACGGATTGATCACATCGTTGGTCGACGAGACCGTCCTGCGGCCCGGCGAAGAGAACATCGTCCTGTTGGTCCATCGGCTTGCAGAAGCGCCCGAGGTACCGGAGCGCTTCACGGCGAGTCTGACGAAGATCGGCTTTCGAGCTTGCTACTGCTCGGTGCTCGACGAGTGTTGGGTCAGCGACCTCAAGACGACGCGGACGACGCCGGTCGAGCAGTGCAAGGGCCCTCAGCATCCGTTTCTGCCCAACGGACCCTGATCGTCGCGTTCGAATTTTGTTCTGGTCTCAAAGAAGTTGCACGATGCCGCGAAGGCCTATATAGTCGCGGGCTTTTCCGGATCCGGAACAATTGGATCGGAAGTACGGATTGATCGCTTCTGTCGCCGGCATCACGGGCGTCAGCAAGTCCTACAGCCCCGGCCAATCGATGTCGGGAACGGAGCATAAAAATGAATCTTGGCCCTAGCTTCGGTCTAGTGGGTCGCAAGGTTGGCATGACGCGCATCTTCACGGATGACGGGGACTCGATTCCCGTGACCGTGCTGAACGTCTCCAACAACCGCGTCACGCAGATCAAGACGGACGAAGTCGACGGCTACAGCGCCGTCCAGGTGACCTACGGTGAACGCCGCGCCTCGCGCGTCACGAAGGCCGCCGCCGGACACCTCGCGAAGGCGGGTGTCGAGGCCGGTACCGTCCTCAAGGAATTCCTGCTCGATGCGAAGAACCTGGGCGATCTGAAGCCGGGTTCCGTGATCGCCGTCGAGAGTCTCTTCGAAGCGGGCCAGAAGGTCGACGTGCAAGGCACGACGATCGGCAAGGGCTACGCCGGCGTCATCAAGCGCCACCACTTCCGTTCGGGTCGTGCATCGCACGGCAACTCCAAGTCGCACAACGTGCCGGGCTCGATCGGCATGGCGCAGGACCCGGGCCGCGTGTTTCCCGGCAAGCGCATGACCGGCCACCTCGGCGACGTGACCCGCACCACGCAGAACCTCGTCGTCGCACGGGTCGATGCGGAGCGCGGTCTGCTGCTGGTCCGCGGCGCCGTACCCGGCGCGAAGAACGGCAGCATCGTGGTCAAGCCCGCCATCAAGACGCCGCTGAAGGCGGCCGCTGGCGGTGCCAAGGGAGGGGCTTGATCATGGAACTGAAGCTCCTGGATGCGCAGGGTGCGTCCAACTCGAACGTCACGGCGCCCGATACGGTGTTCGGCCGCGACTACAACGAAGCGTTGATCCATCAGCTCGTCACGGCCTATCAGGCCAACGCCCGCAGCGGCAACCGTGCGCAGAAGGGTCGCAGCGAGATCGCGAAGAGCACCCGCAAGCCGTGGCGCCAGAAGGGCACCGGCCGTGCACGTGCCGGTATGGCGTCGTCGCCGCTGTGGCGCGGCGGCGGTCGGATCTTTCCGAACCTGCCGGACGAGAACTTCACGCACAAGATCAACAAGAAGATGTATCGCGCCGGCGTCTGCTCGATCCTGTCGCAGCTCGCTCGCGAAGGTCGCCTGTCGGTCGTCGACACCTTCACGGTCGATGCCCCGAAGACCAAGTTGCTCGCCGACAAGCTGAAGGGCTTCGGCATCGAATTGAACGGCGCTTCGACGCTGGTCATCGCCGACGCGGTCGACGAGAACCTGATGCTCGCGTCGCGCAACCTGCAGGGCGTGCTCGTCGGCGAGCCCCGGCATGCCGACCCGGTGTCGCTGGTCCAGTACAAGAACGTGATCCTCACGCGCTCC
>CAXTPX010000655.1:0-2585 GCA_964246005.1 uncultured Burkholderiaceae bacterium
CCCCCTTCGGTCCGCGCGCCGGATCGCCGATCGGCTCCTCCTTGAAGAACACCTCGCTCGGATTGGCCGACAGCAGTTCGTCGAGGCGCGCCGGATGCGACAGCGCCCAGCCCTTGATGTTCTGCATCGACGCCTGCGACAAGGCCATCTCGCCACGATCGACCAGCCACTTGCCGATCGATCGATAGGGCTGGCCGTTCTGATCCGCGTACGCGAGGCGCACCGTCTGCTGGACGCGACCGGACTGCATGATCTCGACGCGCCCCGAACCCTGGATCTCGAGGAAGAACGCGTCGATCGCGTCGTCGACCCACAGCACCTCCTTGCCGCGCAACGCACCGCTCGCCGCGAGCTCGCCACGCGACGGATACGGCACGACCGTGCGACCGACGATGCGGCCGCGCAGGCGCTTGCCCTTCAGTTCGGGATACAACGACGTCATGTCGACGACGAGCAGATCGTCGGGCACGCCGTACAGCGGCGTCAGGTACGGCGCGACCGGCACGCGACTGCCGCGCAGGAGCGGCTCGTAATAGCCGGTGATCAGACCGGTATCGTTGCCTTCGGTCGTCGTCAGACGATTGGGAACGAAGCGGCTCTCGAAGAAGTTGCGCACCGCGAGCGCGTCGTTGCCGTCGACCCGGCGCGCCGCCGTGCAAGCCGCGGTCCACTCGGGCTTCTTCGACAGCGCATCGCACGACGTCAGGAACGCGGGCCATGCATCGGTCAGCGGATCGCTGGACCAGCCGGGTAGCGCGGAGAAGGTCGTCGGCACCAGCAGCGGCCTGGCCGTGGCGACCGGTGGAGAAGGTGGCGGCGGCACGGGTGTCACCACCGGTGGCGGCGGAGGCGCGGGGGTCGGCGACGGCGCGATCGGTGGCGTCGTGCAGGCCGCGAACACCGCCACCGACGCAGCGATCGCGAGCGTGGCGATGCGCCGCGAAGCGCTCGCACCGGGCTCGCTAGAATGCGAGGCGCCGTGCAAGGTCGTGCGCGGTGCTTCTTCGTGGAACGGTTTCGACATGTGGATCCTCGTCGCCGAGGCGCTCGGCGCGCTCGGCTTGTTCCTGTTCATCGTGTGGTGGACCTTCGGCCCGGCGCAGCGGCGTGACCGCGAGGCCATGACGCGGCTCGCGCGCGAAGAGGCCGATCGGCGCCTCGTCGAAGCGCGACCGACCGATGCGACGAAGCCTCGTTGAGCGCGACGCGCTTCAGTGCAACGCGCGCGGCACCGCGAGCGCGAACTCGTCGATCGGCGCCTCGAAGCGCGTGCCGTCCTCTGCCACCGCGAAATAGCTGCCGCGCATCGAACCGGTGGCCGTCGCGAGCGCGCTGCCGCTCGTGTACTCGAACGACTCGCCCGGCGCGATCAGCGGCTGATGGCCGACCACCCCGAGTCCCTTGACCTCCTCGACGTGCGCATCGGCGTCGGTGATGATCCAGTGACGCGAGATCACCTGCGTCGGCACGTCGCCGGCGTTGGTGATCGTGATCGTGTACGCGAACACGTAGCGCCCCTCCGCGGGGTCCGACTGCTCCGGGATGTGGCGGGTCCTGACGGCGACCTTGAGACGATAGGTGGGCATGGGCGTGATCCTTGTCCGCGACGGACGATGGGTGGCGCGAAAAGATCGGGGCGGCTGCGTGCGCGAAGCCCGTACCGCGTGTCGTGCTCCGGTAGACTTCGATGCCGCTCGGAATGGACAACGTCGCAGCGCTCGACAACGCGACGTCTTGCCGCACTGGACACCATGGACCCTTCGAACCGCCGCGATTATCGCATCGCCCCTTCGATCCTCTCGGCCGACTTCGCGCAGCTCGGCGTCGAAGTGCAGCGCGTTCTGGCGGCGGGCGCCGACTTCATCCACTTCGACGTGATGGACAACCATTACGTGCCGAACCTGACGATCGGCCCGATGGTCTGCAAGGCGCTGCGGCCGCATGCGGTCAAGCCCGACGGCACACCGGCCACGATCGACGTGCACCTGATGGTCAAGCCGGTCGATCGCATCGTGCCGGACTTCGCGGAAGCCGGCGCCGACATCATCAGCTTCCATCCCGAGGCGTCCGAACACATCGATCGCACGCTCGGCCTGATTCGTGAACACGGCTGCAAGGCGGGTCTCGTGTTCAACCCGGCCACGCCGCTCAACCACCTCGACTACGTGATGGACCGCATCGACCTGATCCTGATCATGTCGGTCAACCCGGGCTTCGGCGGGCAGTCGTTCATCGACGAGGCGCTGGTCAAGCTGGCCGATGCGCGCCGCCGCATCGACGCGTATCGCGAGAAGAGCGGGCGCGAGATCCTGCTCGAGGTCGACGGCGGCGTGAAGGTCGACAACATCGCGAAGATCGCGCGCGCCGGTGCGTGCACGTTCGTCGCGGGATCGGCGGTGTTCAACGCGAAGGACGACGACGGCGGCTATCGCGGCGTGATGAAGAGACTTCGCGACGCGCTCGCCGCGGCCTGACCGTGGCGCTCTCCAACGTACCGACGCGCGCCGTCCTGATCGATCTCGACGGCACGCTCGTCGACACGCTGAGCGAGATCACCGCCGCGGCCAATGCGATGCTCGCGGAGG
>CAXTPX010000656.1:0-2584 GCA_964246005.1 uncultured Burkholderiaceae bacterium
ACCGCGAGCACTTCGTTGACGAGCTCGGGATCGAGCGCCGACGTGATCTCGTCGCACAACAGCACGCGCGGCTTCATCGCGAGCGCACGCGCGATCGCGACACGCTGCTGCTGGCCGCCGGACAGCTGGTCGGGGAACGAGTCGAACTTCTCGGCGAGTCCGACCTTGTCGAGCATCTCGCGCGCGATGCTCTCGCACTCGGCCGTCGACGTCTTCTTGACGACGTTGGGCGCGAGCATCACGTTGCGACCCGCGGTCAGGTGCGGGAACAGGTTGAACTGCTGGAACACCATGCCGACCTTCTGGCGCAGCTCGCGCAACTGCGCCGCGGTCGAATGCACGTGTGCGCCCTCGATCTGGATCGACCCGCCCGGATCGAACGTCTCGAGCCCGTTGATGGTTCGCAGCAGCGTGCTCTTGCCGGAGCCGCTGCGACCGATGATCGCCACGACCTCGCCCTCCTCGATGTCGAGGTCCACGCCCTTCAGCACATGGTTCGGGCCGAAGTGCTTGTGCAATCCGCTAATGCGTACCAGCGACATCGAATTTCCTCTCGAGCAGGCGCGCGTAAGCGGACAGCGGGTAGCACAGCAGGAAGTACCCGGCCGCGACGAACGCGAAGACCTGGAA
Organism: uncultured Burkholderiaceae bacterium; assembly: GCA_964246005.1. Lineage (GTDB taxonomy): Bacteria > Pseudomonadota > Gammaproteobacteria > Burkholderiales > Burkholderiaceae_D > CAHJXF01. The sequence goes on from CAXTPX010000656.1 coordinate 631, forward strand.
CGGCAGGAACGTCGCGTTGGCCAGCACGACACCGGTCTTCGTGAGTTCGGTGAAGCCGATGATCGACGTCACCGACGTCGCCTTCACGACCTGCACCGCGAAGCCGACGGTCGGCGGGATCGAGATGCGGAACGCCTGCGGCAGCACGACGTGGCGCATCTGCTCGAACCACGTCATCGCGAGCGATGCCGACGCCTCCCACTGGCCCTTCGGAATCGACTCGACGCATCCACGCCAGATCTCGGCCAGGAACGCGCTCGTGAAGCACGTCAGGCCGACCGCGGCCGCGAGCCACGCGGGAACATCGATGCCGAGATTCGGAAAGCCGAAGAAGATGATGAAGAGCTGCATCAGGAGCGGCGTGCCCTGGAAGACCGAGATCCATCCCTTCGCGAGGTTGCGGAGCCACGGCTGCGCGGAGATGCGCGCGAACAGCACGACCAGCCCCGTGATGCCGCCGAGGACGAACGCGACGATCGCGAGGATGACCGTCCACTGCAATGCGAAGGCCAGGTTGCGCGCGATGTCCCAGAGCGAGAACTCGTCGGCCATGGCGGGCTCAGTAACCGATGCGCACGACGCGGCGGCCGGAGATCATCGTCGCGGCCGCCCGACGATGAAGCGCTGCCCGTAGCGCGTCAGCACCTGGCGCAGCACGATCGCCAGCAGCAGGTAAATCATCGCGACCGTGAAGTAGGTCTCGAGCGACCGGAAATTGCGCGACGAGATGAAGCCCGCGGCGAACGTTAGCTCCTCGGCACCGATCTGCGAGCAGACCGACGAGCCCAGCATGACGATCACGACCTGGCTCGCGATCGAGGGCCACACCTTCTGCAGCGCGGGCCGCAGGACGACGTGCCGGAAGATCTGGGCGCGCGTCATCGCGAGCGCCTGTGCCGCTTCGAGCTGGCCTTTCGGGGTCGCCTGCACACCGGACCGGATGATCTCGGTGCAGTACGCGCCGAGGTTGATGACCATCGTCAGCGAAGCGGCCTGCCAGTCCTCGAGCTTGATGCCCAGCGCCGGTAGTCCGAAGAAGATGAAGAAGAGCTGGACCAGGAACGGCGTGTTGCGGATCGCCTCGACGTAGACCGCGAAGAGATAGTTGAACGGTTTGATCTTCCACGCGCGGCACACCGAACCGACGATGCCGATCGCGATGCCGAAGCTCGCGCCCAGGGCGGTGAGCGCGAGCGTGAAGACGATGCCCCGACCGATCAGCGGCAGGTAGTCGAGGATCGCGCCGAAGTCGAAGTGGTAGTTCATCGTCTAGCGGCCTGTTCCGCATGTCGGACGGTCGGATTCTCGCTTTCGTCGTCCCCGCGGAGGCGGGAATCCAGCGGCGTTCCGGGCTTGCGCGCGGTCTTCGCCATTCGACGACGCTGGGTTCCCGCCTTCGCGGGAACGACGAAGCTTCATGTGGACGGTCGTTCAGAAACCCGCCGGCAATGGCGCCGTCAGCCACTTCTTCGAAATCTCGTTCAACGTCCCTTCCTTCCTCGCCTTGACGAGGATGCGATTGACCTCGGCCATCAATGCCGGCTCGCTCTTGTTCAAGCCGACGTAGCACGGCGAATCCTTGATCACGAACCGCGAGTCGAGACGCCGCAGCCGGGTCCGCTCGTTGAGCGCTGCCGCGGTAGTGTTGCCGGTGGCGACCAGTTGCACCTGGCCGGTAAGGTAGGCCTGGATGGTCGAGTTGTTGTCCTCGAAGCGCTTGATCGTCACGGTCGACGGCGCGACCTTGGTCAGTTCGAGGTCCTCGATCGCGCCGCGCGTCACGCCGATCACCTTGCCGGCCAGATCGGCCGGCTTGTCGACCTTGAGGTCGGCCGGGCCGAACACCGCGCTGAAGAACGGCGCGTAGGCGATCGAAAAGTCGAGGACCTTCTCGCGCTCGGCATTCTTGCCGAGCGTGGAGATCACCAGGTCGACCTTGTTGGTCGTCAGGAAC
>CAXTPX010000657.1:0-2583 GCA_964246005.1 uncultured Burkholderiaceae bacterium
CCCGTGTTCGCGGCGATGGTGATGGTCGCGCTCGTCGTGCTCGGCGTCGTGTCGTACAAGCGCCTCGGGGTCGAGCAGTTGCCCGACATCAGCAACCCGACCTTCACGGTCACCGTCAACTATCCGGGCGCGTCGACCGAGGCGATCGAGAACGATCTCAGCAAGCCGATCGAGAACGCGGTCAACACGATCTCCGGCATCAAGAGGATTCGCTCCAATTCCATCGAGGGGCAGTCGCAGACCTACGTCGAGTTCCAGCTCGACGCGGACGTACCCAAGGCGACGCAGGACCTGCGCGATCGCATCGCCCAGGTCCGCGCCACCTTCCCGAGGGACGCGAAAGAGCCGCTGATCAATCGACAGGATCAGGAGAACGAGCAACCGGTCGTCACGCTGTCGGTCCGCAGCCTCCCGGGGCCCGCGCCGCGCAGCCTGCGCGACCTGACCACGCTGACCGATCAGGTCATCGTCAAGGACCTTCAGAAGGCGCCGGGCGTCGGCCGCGTCGCCTATGCCGGCGGCACCGCGCGCCAGATCCAGATCCAGATCGACCCGCGCCGCATGGCGTCGTACGGCGTCGGCATCGACCAGGTGATGGACGCGATCCGCCAGGCCAACCAGGACGTGCCGGCCGGTCTGATCAGCAACGACCGCAGCGAGACGCTGGTGCGCGTCGAAGGGAAGATCAAGAACGTCCAGGACTTCGGCCGCATCATCGTCGCGCGACGCGGCGGCAACGTCGGCATCAGTTCGCTCGGCTCCTCGGGCATCGGTGATGCACCGGTCTACCGGAGCCCGGTCGCGACCGTCGTCGACGGCGAGCAGGAAGCGCAGTCGATCGGCCGCAACGACGGCCGCCCCGCGATCTCGGTCCAGGTCTACAAGATCCAGGACGCCAACATCGTCGAGACCGGCAACGCCGTGAAGCGCGCGGTCGCCGACCTCGCGAAGCGCTTGCCGCCGGGGGTCGAGATCCGCGAGCTGTACGCCAACTCCGACTGGGTCGCGCAGTCGCTCGACGGCGTGAAGAAGACGCTCGTCGAGGGCGGCCTCCTGACCGTGCTGATCGTATTCCTCTTCCTGCGCAGTTGGCGGTCGACGATCATCACCGGGCTGACGTTGCCGATCGCGGTGATGTCGACGTTCATCGTGCTGAACATGTTCCATTTCACGCTGAACTTCATGACGATGATGGCGCTGTCGTTGTGCATCGGCCTCTTGATCGACGATGCGATCGTGGTCCGCGAGAACATCGTGCGTCACCTGCACATGGGCAAGAGCCATCGCCAGGCGGCCGAAGACGGCACCAACGAGATCGGCCTCGCGGTCATGGCGACGACGTTCGCGATCGTCGCGGTGTTCGTGCCGGTCGCGTTCATGAGCGGCATCATCGGCAAGTTCTTCTTCGCGTTCGGCATCACGGTCACGGCCGCCGTGCTGGTGTCGCTGTTCGTGTCGTTCACGCTCGACCCGATGCTTTCCAGCCTGTGGCACGACCCGGCCGAGAAGTCGCGCATCCTGCGCTTCTGGCCGCTCCGCGCGGTGCTCGACGGCTTCGAGCACTTCGTTCAATGGATGCATCGCGTCTACGGACGCCTGCTCGGCTGGACCTTCGGCGGGCGCACGTTCCGCTTCTGGAAGCCGGCGCACTGGCTCCTGTTCGTGCTGTGCCTGCCGATCGTCGCGTTGCTGGCCGTGATCGACCTGCTGCTCCTCGTCGGCAAGCCGAAGGCGGCGTGGCGTACGTCGCGGTCAAGGCGCTTCTACACCGCGGTCGGGTCGATCACACCGCGCGGCATCGTATTGTGGACCGCGCTCGGGTCGTTCGCCGGGGCCTTCGTGCTGCTCGGCTCCGGCAGGATCGGCAGCGAGTTCATCCCGGACGTCGACCAGAGCTGGATCAGCCTGAAGCTCACGACGCCACCCGGTGTCAGCCTCGAATATGCCGACCAGAAATCGCGCCAGGTCGAAGCCGCGCTCGGCGACCTCACCGAAGTGCTGGCGACCGATGTCAGCGTCTTCGGCGAGGATCGCACGTCGGTCCGCATCCAGTTGAAGCTGAAGCCCCGCGCCGACCGGGCACGGACGCAGAAGGAGCTCGAGCAGATCATCCGCGACCGGGTCGCCAGCATTCCGGGCGTGATCCTGTCGATCGGCTTCGGCCAGTCGATCTTCATCTCGATCCTCGGACCGGACGTCACGAAGCTCAACCAGCTGACGACCGAGTTCGCCGCGCAGGTCGCGAAGGTGCCGGGCGTCGTCGATCTCGACACGAGCCTCAAGCCCGGCACCCCGGCGCTCGCGATCCGGCCGAACGGCGACGTCGCGAGCGATCTCGGCCTGTCGGTGCAACGGATCGGCAATGCGCTGCGGCCGCTGGTCGCCGGCGAGACGGCCGGCTACTGGCTCGCGTCCGACGGACAGAACTACGAGGTCAACGTGCAATTGCCGAAGTCCGGCCGCACGCTCGTGTCCGACGTCGGCGACCTGCTGCTGACGACCGGCAAGACGATGACCGACGCGAGCGGCAACACCGTGCCGCAGCTCGTGCCGCTGCGCCAAGTCGCGAGCATCACGCAGTCC
>CAXTPX010000658.1:0-2582 GCA_964246005.1 uncultured Burkholderiaceae bacterium
ACACGACCGTCAGCGAGCTCGCGTTGGCCGAGAACTGGTCGAGGTACTTGAAGAGCGATGTCGAGATCGCTTCCGGGAAGAGCCTCGACTCGAGGAACGAGTGCAGCGCGTCGCGCATCCGGTCGAACACCGGCAGCGCGGTCATCACGCCGAACACGGTGGTCAGCAGCGGCACGATCGACAGCACGGTCGTGAACGTCAGGCTCGACGCGACCTGGAACAGGCGCTCCTGGTCGGCGCGCCGCAGCGCGAAGCGCACGATGTCGCGTACCGTACGCCAGCCTTGCGTGCCGGCGCGACGCGCGACGACGAGCGGACGAGTGGTCATGGAGGGGTCGGGGTCGGTCGATGCGCGCGGATGTGGGCCCTGGGGCGCTCCCTATAATAGTCGGCCCCCGCAACTCGCCTCTCTCAAGCGCCCTCTTCTTGACCCATCCGATGCTCGAACTGCTCGTCGTCTACTACAGCAGGCAAGGCGCCACGCGACGGCTCGCCGAAGCGGTCGCGCTCGGCATCGACGGCGTCGACGGCGCGGGCGCTCGCCTGCGGACCGTGCCCGCGGTGTCGACGGTCGCCGAAGCGGTCGAGCCGGCGATCCCCGCTTCCGGAGCACCCTACGTCGAGCTGAAGGACCTCGAGGAGTGCGCCGGCCTCGCGCTCGGCTCGCCGACCCGCTTCGGCAACATGGCCGCGCCGGTCAAGTATTTCCTCGACGGCACCGGTGCGCTGTGGTTCTCGGGCGCGCTGGTCGGCAAGCCCGCGTGCGTTTTCACGTCGACCGGCAGCCTGCATGGCGGCCAGGAGACGACCCTGACGTCGATGATGACGCCGCTGCTTCATCACGGCATGCTGCTCCTCGGCATTCCGTACAGCGAGCCCGACCTGATGACGACGGGCTCGGGCGGCACGCCGTACGGCGCGAGTCATGTCTCGGGGATCGATGGACAGCGTCCGGTCGACGAGGTCGAACGGCGTCTGGCCGTCGCGCTCGGAAAGCGGCTGGCGATGACGGCGCTGCGGCTGGCGGGAAAACCTTGAGCGCGGTGCCGCATGGGTGACGCGGTCGACCGCGTCGATTGCGTCGTGATCGGGGCGGGCGTCGTCGGCCTCGCGGTCGCGAGGGCGTTGGCGATGGCGGGACGCGAGGTGACGATCGTCGAGGCGGCGCAGGCGATCGGCACCGGCATCAGTTCCCGCAACAGCGAGGTGATCCATGCGGGCATCCACTATGCGCCGGACTCGTCGAAGGCGCGACTGTGCGTGCGCGGCAAGGCGTTGATGTATGCGTTCTGCGAAGCGCGCCACGTGCCGCATCGGCGCGTCGGCAAGCTCGTCGTCGCGACCGACGCATCGCAGCTTCCGGCGCTCGAGCACGTGCTTGGCAATGCGCACGCGTCGGGCGTCGACGACTGCACGGCACTCGACGCCCGCCAGGTCGCATCGCTCGAACCGGCGATCTCGTGCGTCGCGGGCGTCTGGTGTCCGAGCACCGGCATCGTCGACAGTCATGCCCTCATGCTCGCGCTGCTCGCCGATGCCGAGCAGCATGGTGCGACGCTCGCGCTGTCGAGCCGCGTCGTCGGCGGGGCGGCCGTTGCCGAGGGGATCGAACTGGAGGTCGCGAGCGACGAAGATCCGTTCGTGCTGCGGGCGACGCTGGTCGTCAACTGCGCCGCGCTCGATGCGACGCGGGTCGCGGAGGCGATCGAAGGTGTACCGGCCGACAGCATCCCGACGGTCCACCTCGCGAAGGGCAACTACTTCTCGCTCGTGGGACGCTCCCCGTTCCGGCATCTGATCTATCCGTTGCCCGAGCCGGCGGGGCTCGGCGTCCACGTGACGCCCGACCTCGGCGGACAGGCGAAGTTCGGACCCGATGTCGAGTGGCTCGCTGCCGATGCGGCCCTCGATTACGCGGTCGACCCGCGGCGTGTCACGCGCTTCGCCGCCGTCGTACGGCGCTACTGGCCCGCGTTGCCCGACGATGCGCTCGCACCGGCCTACGCCGGCATCCGGCCGAAGCTGTCCGGTCCCGGCGAGCCGGCGGCCGACTTCATGATCGCCGGGCCGCGCGAGCACCGCGTCGCCGGGCTGATCAATCTGTTCGGCATCGACTCGCCCGGCCTGACGTCGTCTCTCGCGATCGGTGAAGAGGTCGCGGCGATGGTGGCAGCGTGAACGACAGGCGCCAACGCCCGCCAACGCCGTCGAGCTCGTCCGTTCGAACGATGCGTCGCCTCGTCGATGCAGCGATGATCGCGTCATGAGCTCGCGCCTGTCGCTGCGGGTCGCGTTGCTGAGCCTCGTCGCGTTGATGCTGCTGTCGGCGGCCTTCGCGCTGGTGCGGGTCAACGGGCTGTCGCCGGCTTACCTCGTCGCGCTCGCGAAGCTGGCGGTGCTCGGTTTCCTGCTTCGGCGTGTCGGTCGACGCGACGTCTACACGATGCAATGGTCGTCGATGTTCATCCTGCTGTTCATGGCCGAAGGGGCCGTGCGCGCGACCAGCGATCCGCAGCCGTCGGCCGGCGTGGGGGCGCTCGAAGCGACGCTCGAGAGCTTTTCCGGTCGCGACCCGGCGGCCT
>CAXTPX010000659.1:0-2574 GCA_964246005.1 uncultured Burkholderiaceae bacterium
ACACCGGCTGGACCGGTGGCCCGTATGGCGTCGGGCAGCGCATCTCGATCGCGCGGGCGCTCGCGACGCAGCCCGACTTCCTGGTGTGCGACGAGCCGACCTCCGCCCTCGACGTATCGGTCCAGGCGCAGGTGCTCAACCTGATGAAGGATTTGCAGCGCGACCTCGGGCTGACCTACCTCTTCATCTCGCACAATCTCGCGGTGGTGCGGTACATCGCGGACCGGGTCGGCGTGATGTATCTCGGACGGCTCGCCGAGCTGGCGCCGAAGACCGCGCTGTTCGCGACGCCGCTGCATCCGTACACGCGCATGCTGCTCGAGGCGATCCCCGATCTCGAAAAAACGGGCACTTCGCGCGTCGCGGTGGCCGGCGAAGTGCCCAACCCCCTGAACCCCCCGTCAGGCTGTACCTTCCATCCCCGTTGTCCGTACGCGAACGCGCGTTGCAGGGCCGAGCGGCCTGAACTGAAACTGCATGGCGTCTCGTTCGTCGCGTGCCACGCGATCGAGGAAGGCCGCCTTGAAGAAGGGCGCGTAAGTGCCGGGAATGCGGGCCTCGAGGCGCGCAGCGTCGTCGAAGTCTGACCGGCGCTTCGCCAGTTCGGCGGCGTAGAAGAAGTCGTCGCTGACCGGCGGGATGCTCGGCTCGTCCGCCGTCCGGCGTCGATCGCGCAACCACCGGCCGGCTGCAGCGATCATCAGGCCGGCCAGCGCGTTGGCGCCGGCGAACCACATCAGGACGAGATTGCTGTGGAGCTGAAGCCCGTAGACGACGGTACTGGCGCTCGCGAGTACCGGGATCAGCCAGTTCGCGGTCGCGACGCGGGCACCATCGAACAGTCCGCGCAGTTGCGGCAGGTACGCGAGGAGCCGGGAAGAATTGCAGCCGATGTAGACCACCGCGGTCGCGTGCAGAATGCCGGCGTCCGACATGACCGACTCCTTCGTCTTGTCCGGAGCCACGGCCGCCTCGGCAGGCGGCGGCGCGGAACCGACCTGCAAAGGATCGCTGCGCCGGTCCTACGGATCACCCACGGATCGGCCCATCGGCCGCAGGTGCACCAGGACGAGTACGGAGCACGACGTCGCCCACCGACCACCCCGAAGGAATACCCATGAAAATCGTCACCACCGTCGTGGCGTTGATCGTCCTGCTGATCTTCGCGATCGCGCTTCGCAACTGGGGACTCGTCACGCAGCCGACGCCCGTCGACCTGTATGTGACGACGGTCGACGTGTCGATCGCGCTGTTGTTGCTGATCGGCATGGTGGTCGTCGCGGTGCTGTACTTCGCGACGCTCGGCGGCATCCGCATGCGATCGGCGATCGAATCGCGCGACCTGCATCGCGAGCTGGAGAAGGCGCGCCGCAGTGCCGATACGGCCGAGGGGTCGAGGATCGCGGACCTGCGGGCCTACCTCGACCGCGAGATCCCGCAGGTCGAACTCAAGCTCGACCAGGTGCTCGAGCGGCTCGAGGTACGGGTGCCGGTGCCGCCGACGACGGTCGTGCGCTGACCTGGGGACGCACCGAACAGTGCTTCCCTAGGCGGCGGCGAGAAATTTCTCGACCAGCCGCACCCAGTAGGTCGCGCCGATCGGAATCAGGTCGTCGTTGAAGTCGTAGCTCGGGTTGTGCAGCATGCACGGCCCCAGGCCGTGGCCGATCTCGCGATGCGCGCCGTCCCCGTTGCCGATGAAGACGTAGCAGCCCGGCTTCGCCATCAGCATGAACGCGAAGTCCTCGGAGCCCATCGTGGGCTCGACGTCGGTCAGCGTGGCGGCCTCGCCCACCACGTCGCGGATCACGTCGACCGCGAAGGCGGTCTCCTTCACGTGATTGATCAGCGGCGGATAGGCACGATCGAAGCGCATCGTCGCCTCCGCACCGAACGCCATCGCGGTGCCGTCGATGATCCGATGCATCCCCGCCTCGATCTGGTCGAGCACCTCGGTCGTGAACGTCCGGACGGTGCCGCGCAGGACCGCTTCGTTCGGGATGATGTTGTACGCGTCGCCCGCATGGATCTGCGTGATCGACAGCACCGCGGTGTCGATCGGCTTCTTGTTGCGCGTGATCAACGTCTGCAGTCCCTGCGCGATCGCGACGGCGGCCATGATCGGATCGGTGCCGTTGTGCGGCATCGCCGCGTGGGCACCCTTGCCGGTGACGGTGATCTCGAACTGGTTGGCCGACGCCATCATCGGCCCGGCCGTCACGCCGAAGGTGCCGGTGGCGGCGCCCGGCCAGTTGTGCATGCCGAACACCGCATCGCACGGGAAGCGTTCGAAGAGGCCCTCCTCGATCATCACGCGCGCCCCGCCGCCGCCCTCCTCGGCGGGCTGGAAGATCACGTGCAGGGTTCCGTCGAACCGCCGCGACTCGGCGAGGTATTGCGCGGCCGCGAGCAGCATCGCGGTATGGCCGTCGTGCCCGCACGCATGCATGCGGCCTTCATGGACCGAGCGATGCGCGAAGCGGTTGTGCTCGACCAGCGGCAACGCGTCCATGTCGGCGCGGAGGCCGATCGAACGCGAGCCGTCGCCGACCTTCAGCGTGCCGACGACGCCGG
>CAXTPX010000660.1:0-2573 GCA_964246005.1 uncultured Burkholderiaceae bacterium
TCAGCCCCCTCGGTCGCTTCGGTAACGGACTCGTCGCGGTCGACTACCTCGCGAGCGCGCTCGGCCTGTCGTTGACGGCCCATTACGTGACGCCGCCGTTTCTCGGTGGGCTGACGGCGGGCAACAACTATGCGCAGGGCGGGGCGACCTCCGGCCTGGTGAACGCTTCCGCGCCGGGGAGCATCACGCTCGGCCCGAACACCGTCGCCACGGGCTTCAAGGGCATGACCGCCGAGATCGCCGACTACACGTCGACCCACGCGGCGGCCGATCCGAACGCGGCCTACGTCGTGTGGTCGGGCGCCAACGACTTCATTCATCCGGGAAGCGCGGGTGTCGCTGCGGGATGCGCCAACGCGGATCCGATCGCGGCGGCGATCTGCACCGCGGTATAGAACATCACGACCGGCGTCGCGACGCTGGCCGCGCTGGGCGCCCATCACATCGTCGTGCCGAACCTGCCCGACCTCGGCGAGACGGCCGACTCGATCGCGAACGGCCCGCTCGCGGTCGCCCAGGGCCACGCGTTGACGGTCGCCTACAACGCGGCGCTGGCCCAGTCGCTCGCGGCACTGTCGACGTTCTACGTCGGCGACATCCTGCCGTTCGATCTTTACGGCGTGTTCAACACCATCCTCGCCGACCCCTACAGCCACGGCTTCACCAACACCACGATGTCCTGCCTGAGCGGCAGCGTCGCGGACGCGACCTCGAGCATCACGGCCGCGTGCGCGCAGGCCGGTCCCGATCACTACATCTTCTGGGATCCGATCCATCCGACGACGGCCGCACAGGCCATCATCGGTCAGCGCCTGGCCGCGACGCTCGGCGTTCCCGAGCCGGCGGAACTGGCGCTGCTCGGGCTCGGTCTGTTCGCACTCATCGCAATGCGTCGCCGCGCTCGTTAACTGCGCACACAGTCGACGAAGAACGTCGTCTTCCCCTCCACGGTCGTCGATACGAGACCGTGGATGTCGGTTCCGAATCCGGGGAATCGCAGGTTGAAGTCCTTCGCGAACTTCAGGTACTCGACGATCGTCTTGTTGAAGCGCTCGCCCGGGATCAACAGCGGGATGCCCGGCGGATAAGGCGTCAGGAGCACGCTCGTGATGCGGCCCTCGAGCTCCTCGATCGGCACGCGGTCGATCTCGCGGTGCGCCATGCAGGCATAGGCCTGCGACGGCTTCATCGCCGGTTGCATGTCCGAGTAGTACATCTCCGTCGTGACGCGCGCGACATCGTTCCGCTTGTACATGTCGTGGATCTGCTGGCACAGGTCGCGCAAGCCGACGCGTTCGTAGCGCGGATGCGACTGCGCGAACTCCGGCAGGATCCGCCAGATCGGCTGGTTGCGGTCGTAGTCGTCCTTGAACTGCTGCAGCGCGGTCAGCAGCGTGTTCCAGCGACCCTTCGTGATGCCGATCGTGAACATGATGAAGAACGAGTACAGCCCGGTCTTCTCGACGATGACCCCGTGCTCGGCGAGATAGCGCGTGACGATCGACGCCGGGATGCCGTGCTCGGCGAACCTGCCCGACACGTCGAGGCCGGGAGTCACCACGGTCGACTTGATCGGGTCGAGCATGTTGAAGCCGTCGGCGAGGTCGCCGAAGCCGTGCCAGTTGTCGTCGGACTTGAGCACCCAGTCCGACTGGCTGCCGATACCATCGTCGACCAGGTCGTCCGGGCCCCAGACCTTGAACCACCAGTCGTCCCCGAATTCCTCGTCGATCTTCCGCATCGCGCGGCGGAAATCCAGCGCTTCGAGGATGCTCTCCTCGACCAGCGCGGTGCCGCCCGGCGGTTCCATCATCGCGGCGGCCACGTCGCACGACGCGATGATCGCGTACTGCGGGCTCGTCGACGTGTGCATCAGGAACGCCTCGTTGAAGATCGTCGGATCGAGCTTCACGCACTCGGACTCGCGCACCAGGATCTGCGACGCCTGCGACAGACCAGCCAGCATCTTGTGGGTCGACTGCGTCGCATAGATCATCGACGTCTTCGGTCGCGGCCGGTCCTGGCCGATCGCATGCATGTTGCGATAGAAGTCGTGGAAGGTCGCGTGCGGACACCACGCCTCGTCGAAGTGCAGGTTGTCGATCTCCCCGTCGAGCATGTCCTTCAACGTCTCGTCGTTGTAGAGGATGCCGTCGTAGGTCGACTGGGTGATGGTCAGGATGCGCGGCTTCTTGTTGGCCGCGGCGCGCGCGAACGGGTTCGCCTCGATCTTCCGCGCGATGCTCGCGGGCGTGAACTCTTCCTTCGGGATCGGACCGATGATGCCGAGGTTGTTGCGCTTCGGCGTCAGGAACACGGGGATCGCACCGGTCATCGTGATCGCGTGCAGGATCGACTTGTGGCAGTTGCGGTCGACCACGACGATGTCGTCGGGTGCGATGCTGGCATGCCACACGATCTTGTTCGACGTCGACGTGCCGTTCGTGACGAAGTAGCAGTGGTCCGCATGGAAGATGCGCGCCGCGTTTCGCTCGGACGCGGCGACCGGGCCGGTGTGGTCGAGCAGCTGGCCGAGTTCCTCGACCGCGTTGCCGACGTCGGCGCGCAGCATG
>CAXTPX010000661.1:0-2570 GCA_964246005.1 uncultured Burkholderiaceae bacterium
GAGCGGCTGCGCGACAGGGCGGCGATGATCGCGTCGGTAATGCCTTCGCCGAAGTACGCGTCGTCCTCGCTGCCGCCCACGTTGCGAAACGGCAGCACCGCGACCGTCGGGCGCGAGAGCCACTGCAGACGCGGCTGCGGCGCCGGTTGCGACGCGGCGTCCTCCCACCAGTCGATCGCGTAGACGCGCACCGGCTGGGCGATATTCTTCATCGGCGGCGTCCCGAGGTCGCGGAACCGGAACGGCGGCCGGTTGGCGAGGTAATCGCGAACCCGTCCGGTGACGACGATCTGGCCGGGCTCGGCCGCCTGATGGATGCGGGCCGCGATGTTGACGCCGTCGCCCTGCAGCAGCCCGTCGTCGTCGATGACGTCGTCGACGTTGATGCCGATGCGCAACTGGATCGCGTACGGGTCCGAGAGGTCCTGACGCTCGTGCTGCGTCCGTTGCAGCGTCGTCGCCCAATGGACGGCATCGACGACGCTCGGAAACTCGATCAGCAACGCGTCGCCGGCGACCCCGGCGATGCGTCCCCCATGGCGCTTCATCAGCGGCTCCATGACATCGCTACGCACCGCTTTCCAGCGCTTCACGGTCTCGACATCGTCGAGCGCGATCAGGCGGGAGAACCCCGCGACGTCGGCGAAGGCCATCGCGATCAGGCGTCGCTTGATGCCCGGCGCCTCGCGCGCTTCGACCGGCTCGTCTTGAACGACCTCTTCGGACAATCCCATTCCTTCTGTTGACCCGACGCCCGCTCGCTTCGAGGCCGCAATCGAAGCGTCGTCCTGTCCCGATGCCCGGCGTGGCGGCGACACGACGCACGACGCCCCGCCCTATTGGAGAGCGCGAGCGACGCACCGACCCGCGTTGGCGCTTCGACTCTGATCGGCGATCGCCCGGCACGATTCGGTCGTCCCGTCGATGCCGCAGAGGCCTGTCGTCTCAAGCTGCCGAAGCGGAAGCATGTTATCGACATATCGGCCACCGAGGCATTTTTCTTGCTTTTCCACAGTCGCTGTTGCCGCCCGTGCGGGACACGAGCGCCCTTCGAGGCGAGCGCTATCATGGGCTGTCAGCGCCTCTGCCGGTTCCCCCGGCAGCTCACCCAACGCATGCAGATCCACAGCTTCCGGAATGTCGATGCGGGCGCCCGTCGCACGTCGAAGCCCGACCACGGCAGTGCCGGCACCGCCCGAGCGGGTGTCCGTGGCTGACGCGCGACGTTCGACGGCGCACGCGACGCCGGTTCGTCCCCGCGCGACGCCGCCTTCGGTCGATGCGCTGCTGCGCGACCCCGGCGTGGCCGAAGCACTCGCGGAATACGGGGCGTCGAGCGTGACGTCCGCACTGCGGCTCGCACTCGACGAGACGCGCGCCGCATGGCTCGACGGCGAGGTGCCGGTGGGCTCGTCGATCATCGCTCGGGCGTGCGCCGTGCTCGCCGGGCGCCGCGACCGCCGCGCTCGTCGCGTCTTCAATCTGACCGGCACGACGCTGCACACGAACCTCGGCCGCGCACCGCTCGCCGAATCCGCGATCGACGCGGCGATCGAAGCGATGCGCCATCCGCTCGCGCTCGAGTACGACCTCGACGCGGGTCGCCGGGGCGACCGCGACGATCTCGTCGAGCACCTGGTGTGCGAGCTGACCGGCGCCGAGGCGGCGACCGTCGTCAACAACAACGCGGCCGCCGTGCTGCTCGCGCTCGACGCGCTCGCGGGTCGGGGCAATGCGAAGCGCGACGTGCTGGTATCGCGCGGGGAACTGATCGAGATCGGCGGCTCGTTCCGCGTGCCCGACATCATGCGACGCGCCGGTTGTCGGCTGGTCGAGGTCGGCACGACCAATCGCACGCATCGCCACGATTACGCGGACGCGATCACGTCCTCGACCGCGCTGGTGATGAAGGCGCACGCGAGCAACTATCGCGTCGAAGGTTTCGTCGCCGAGACCCGCGAAGCGGACATCGCCGCAATCGCGCATGCAGCGAACGTCCCGTTCATGGTCGACCTCGGTGCCGGGGCGCTGGTCGATCTCGCGGCATACGGACTGCCGCACGAACCGACGGTACGGGAGACGATCGCGGCCGGCGCCGACCTCGTCACGTTTTCCGGCGACAAGCTGCTCGGCGGTCCACAGGCCGGCATCGTCGCGGGCCGGCGCGCGCTGATCGCGCGGTTGAAGAAGAACACGCTGAAGCGCTGCCTGCGGTGCGACAAGGCCACGCTGGCCGCGCTCGAGGCGACGTTGCTGCTGTATCGCGAGCCGGAGCATCTGGCCGGGCGCCTGACCGCGCTGCGCTGGCTGACGCGCTCGCGCCATGACATCGCGGCAGTGGCCGCGACCTTGCGGCCCGCGTTCGCCGCGACGCTCACCGGCATCGCGACCGTCGACATCGCCGAATGCCTGAGCCAGATCGGCAGCGGCGCGCAACCGGTCGATCGCCTGCCGAGCATCGCGCTGGTGATCCGTCCGCAGAAGGCGAGGGGAGGCGGTCGCTTGCTCGTCGAGATCGAGACCGCGCTGCGGGCCCTGCCGATCCCCATCGTCGCGCGCATCGGCAAGGG
>CAXTPX010000662.1:0-2564 GCA_964246005.1 uncultured Burkholderiaceae bacterium
CGACGCATCAGTTCCGGCAGGCAGGCGCTCCTGGGTTTGCTGACGATCACGCCCATGTCCGGCTACGACCTGGGCCAGGCGGTCCGTTCGTCGGTCGGCCATATCTGGAATGAGAGCTACGGCCAGATCTATCCGAACCTGCGGAAGCTCGCCGAACGCGGCTTCGTCGAGGCACGGCTCGAGCGCCAGGATGGCAAACCCGATCGAACGATCTACTCGATCACCGCCGAGGGCCGGAAGGAACTCGCTGCATGGCTCGCGTTGCCGCCGCAACCCGAGGTTCCGCGCAACGAACTGTTGCTCAAGCTGTTCTTCGGGGTGCAGGCACCCAACGAACGCCTGATCGAGTACGTGGAGCACATGGCGGCGCAACACCGTTCGCTGCTCGCGACTTTCGAGCGGATCGAGCGCGACGAGATCGCACCCAATCGCGACTGGCCGGACGCGCAGTACTGGCGCATGACGGCGCGCTTCGGACAGCTCGAGATGGAGGCGCATCTGCGCTGGGCCGAGGAGACGCTGGCGGCGTTGCGAAAGCTGGCGAAGAAGCGGAAGCCGTCCTGAACTGCAAGCCGGGGAGCCACCATGCATTCAAGCGAAGCGATGTCGAAGGAAGACGCGTCGGCGCAGGGCAGGCCGCAGGCGATCGCCTCGTGGCGACACACGGCGGGCTTCGTCGGGATCATGGTGCTCACGGCAGTGGCGGGCTTCGCGGGCCAGCACCGCTCGACCGACGCTGCGACGACCGGTGCCGGGCAACTCGCCGGTCATGGCGCCGCGATCCCCGTCTACCTCGCGGCGCTCGTCATGGACTGGCTGCTGTTCTACTTCTGCTGGCTGGGCGTCCGATGGCATGGTGGCAACCTCGAGACGTTGACCGGTGGCCGCTGGAAAACGTGGAAGCAACTCGTGAACGACGTCGTCGTCACGCTGCCGTTCTGGCTGCTGTGGGAGCTCGCGGCATACGGGACCCACTGGCTGCTCGGCCCGTCCGACGCGAAGTCGATCAGCGCGCTGCTGCCGCAATCGGCGATCGAGGTGCTGTTGTGGATCGGCGTGTCGATCACCGCCGGATTCTGCGAGGAGGTCGCGTTCCGCGGATACCTGCAGCGACAGTTGCATGCGGCGAGCGGCAGCGTTGTCGTCGCGGTCCTCGGGCAGGCGGCGATCTTCGGCATCGCGCACGGCTATCAGGGCTTCGAGAACGTCGTCGTCATCGTCGTGCTCGGCGTGCTCTACGGGGCGCTGGCGGCATGGCGACGGAACCTGCGTGCCAACATGATCGCGCACGGATGGGCCGACTTCTGGGAAGGCTGGCTGAAGCAGGTCATCGGATGACGAGCCGATGGCCGGCCGACTAAGCCGTCCTGCCAGCCAGACGCGAGGCTTCACGTTCCCGCAATACGCGCCGCTGCACCTTGCCGGTCGTCGTCATCGGCAACGCGTCGATGAACTCGATCTCACGCGGCGTCTCGTACGGCGCGAGGCGTTCGCGGACGTGCTGGCGCAACGTGGCGACGAGTTCGTCGCTCGCGACGAAGCCGGCCGTCAGCACCACGAACGCCTTGATCACGTTGCCGCGTTCGGCGTCGGCGCTCGGCACGACGGCGGCGTTCGCGACCGCGTCGTGGCGCACGAGACAGTTCTCGATCTCCGACGGTCCGATGCGATAGCCCGCGGCCTTGAACATGTCGTCGGCGCGCCCCTGGTACCAGAGGTCGCCGTCCTCGTCCGCGTAGGCGAGGTCGCCGGTGCGACACCAGCCGCTTCCGTCGACCCCCGCGTCGTACTTGGCTGCGGTCGCCTCGGGGTTGTTCCAGTAGCCGATGAAGAAGACCGGGTCCGGCTCGCCGTGGAGGTCGTGCCGGTTCGCTGCGATGTCGCCGGTCTCGCCGACCGGACAGATCGCGCCGTCGTCGTCGAGGATCGCGACCCGGTGGCCCGGATAAGGCCGACCGATCGATCCCGGCTTCGCGGGCCACTCGCGATGGGCGTTGCCGACGATGTAGTTGATCTCGGTCTGGCCGAACATCTCGTTGACGGTGACGCCGAGTTCGTCGCGACACCAGTCGTAGACGACGGCGCCGACCGCTTCTCCTGCGCTCATGATGCCGCGCAGGTGCAGGTCGAAGCGCGCACGCGGATGCGGCACGGCCTTCATCATCATCTTCAGCGCGGTCGGGAAGATGAACGTGTTGGTCACGCGACGACGCTCCATCAGCTCGAACGCCACGACCGGATCGAAGCGGCCGTCGCGTCGTGCGTCGTCCGCCACGATCGATCGCCCGGTGTACAGCGTCGGCAGCAGCGCGTCCATCAGGCCGCCGGTCCAAGCCCAGTCCGCCGGCGACCAGAACACGTCGTCGGCCGGATCGGACGAGGCGGGAAAGCCGTTCTGCGAGAGCGTGAAGCCCGACAGGTTGCCGAGGAGCGCGCTCTGCGGAATCAGCGCGCCCTTCGGCGCCCCGGTCGTGCCGCTGGTGTAGATCAGGGTCGCGGCGTCGGTCGGTCGCGTGGTCACCGCCTCGACGGGGCCGTCCGTGGCGGAGCGCCCGAGCAACGCG
>CAXTPX010000663.1:0-2553 GCA_964246005.1 uncultured Burkholderiaceae bacterium
CAAGGGACGCGGCAAGCCGTTTGGCGGCAAGGGGAATGGCGCCAATCGCAGCGACGGCAACCGCGGCGACGCCAAGCGAAATGGCGAGCACGGCGATCTCCCGAAGGGGATCGACCCGACCGTCACCGCGCTGGGCGCATTCGCCCAGCCGCCGCGCGGCGCTCGCCCGGGCCGTCCGCAGTTCAACAAGCCGCACCCGGCGGGCGCTGCACCTCGGCGTCGCCGGCCGGCGTGACCGGCGGTCGCGGGCTGCAACTGCCGTGCCAGCCTTGTTCGAAGGGTGCTTCGCTGATATGATCCGCTGTTGTTCGCCGCCGAACCGAGCCATGTTGTGTACGGGTCGGGCGAGCGGTGGCAGATGGCGGCGGTGCACGAACCCGGTCATCGGGCAGGCGGCAAGGATCAAGTGGGCTTTCGAGCCCACTTTTTTTTCCCCGAAGCGCTCGCAGAGCGGTCGATTCGGGCTGCTATTGGATCCCCGCCGACGCGTGCGTCGACCGGCGGAAGTAGCGGGCGGAAGCGGAGGGCAGACGAGACGGTGTGGAGCGATTCGGTCATTGAGCAGACGGTCGACGGGTTGGGCTACGAGCTGGTGGATGTCGAGTGGGCCGGTGGCGGAATCTTGCGGGTCTTCATCGACAAGCCCGGCGCGACGGTCCATGCCGACGGGACGACGACGGGCGGCATCACGGTCGAAGACTGCGCGCGGGTCAGCGACCAGTTGTCCCGGGTGTTCGCCGTGGAGAACGTCAACTACGATCGGCTGGAGATTTCGTCGCCGGGACTGGATCGGCCGTTGAAGAAGCCGGCCGACTTTTCGCGCTTCGAGGGGCACGAGGCGTTCGTCAAGCTGCGCATGTCGCCGGGCGGTCAGGTCCGTGGACGAAAGCAGTTCCAGGGGATTCTGCAGAGCGTCGAGGCGGTCGAGGGTGAAGCCGCACAGCCGACCGCTTCGGGCATCGACCCGGCACCGGTGCCGGCGGTTCCGACCCGGTTCGGGCTGGTGCTGGAAGGGGGCGAGGGGGCGAGGGAGTTGTTGGAGTTCTCCTTCGACGAGGTCGAAAAAGCGCGGCTCGTGCCGCGGATCGAATTCAGAAGTAAAGCAGGAAGCAACGCAGGGAGCAAAAAGCGATGAGCCGGGAAATTCTGTTGTTGGTCGATGCGCTGGCGCGGGAGAAGAACGTCGCCAAGGAAGTCGTGTTCGGCGCGCTCGAGCAGGCGCTCGCCGCCGCGACCAAGAAGCTCTTTCCGGGCGATGTCGACATCCGCGTGTCGGTCGATCGCGAGACCGGCGACAACGAGGCGTTCCGCCGCTGGCAGGTCGTGCCCGACGAGGCCGGCCTCGAGTTTCCCGACCGGCAGGAGCTGCTGTCGGAAGCGCGCGAGCAGATCGACGACATCGAGGTCGACGAATACATCGAGGAGCAGCTCGATCCCGCCGAGTACGGCCGTCGCTTCGCGCAGGATACGAAGCAGACCATCCTGCAAAAGATCCGCGATGCCGAGCGCGAGCAGATCCTGTCGGACTTCCTCGCGCGCGGCGAGTCGATCGTCACCGGCAGCGTCAAGCGGATGGACAAGGGCGACGCGATCGTCGAGGCCGGGCGGGTCGAGGCGCGCCTCAAGCGCGACCAGATGATTCCGAAGGAAAACCTGCGTGTCGGCGACCGCGTGCGGGCCTACGTGCAGCGGGTCGATCGCGAGGTGCGCGGGCCGCAGTTGATGTTGTCGCGCACGGCGCCCGACTTTATCGTCAAGCTGTTCGAGCTCGAGGTGCCGGAGATCGAGCAGGGCCTGCTGCAGATCAAGGCCGCGGCGCGCGACCCGGGCGTGCGCGCGAAGATCGCGGTGTTCACGACCGACCGCCGCATCGATCCGATCGGCACCTGCGTCGGCATGCGCGGCTCGCGCGTGCAGGCGGTGCGCAACGAGCTCGGCGGCGAGAACGTCGACATCGTGCTGTGGTCCGACGATCCGGCCCAGTTCGTGATCGGCGCGCTCGCGCCGGCCAACGTGTCGTCGATCGTGGTCGACGAAGAGAAGCACAGCATGGACGTCGTGGTCGACGAGGAGAATCTCGCGATCGCGATCGGCCGCGCAGGTCAGAACGTCCGCCTCGCGTCCGAGCTGACCGGGTGGCAGATCAACCTGATGTCGGCCGAGGAGTCGGCCGAGAAGAGCGTCGCGGAGACCGCGCACGTTCGGCAACTGTTCGTGGAGAAGCTCGACGTCGACGAGGAAGTCGCCGACATTCTCGTGCAGGAAGGCTTCGCGAGCCTCGAGGAAGTGGCGTACGTGCCGATCGCCGAGATGCTGGAGATTCCGTCGTTCGACGAGGAGACGGTCAACGAGCTGCGCAACCGCGCGCGGAACGCGCTCTTGACCGAGGCGATCGTCAACGAAGAGAAGATCGAGAAGACCACCGAAGACCTGCTGGCGCTCGACGGCATGGACCGCGACCTCGCGGCACGGCTCGCCGGCGGCAACGTCTTCACGCGAGACGATCTCGCCGAACTCGCGGTCGACGAACTGACGGACATGACCGGGGTCGAC
>CAXTPX010000664.1:0-2549 GCA_964246005.1 uncultured Burkholderiaceae bacterium
CCAACGGCGGCCTCACCGACGCGCGGCGCTTCCACGGCAAGGACTCGATCCTGTCGGGTCCGGCGGGCGGCATCGTCGGCATGGCGCGCACCTGCGCGCTCGCGGGCTTCGACCGCGTGATCGGCTTCGACATGGGCGGCACGTCGACCGATGTCTCGCACTACGCGGGCGAGTTCGAACGCGAGTTCGAGACGCAGGTCGCCGGCGTCCGGATGCGCGCGCCGATGATGAGCATCCACACGGTCGCGGCCGGCGGCGGATCGATCCTGCACTTCGACGGGACCCGCCTGCGCGTCGGGCCCGACTCCGCGGGCGCGAACCCCGGACCGGCCAGCTATCGACGCGGCGGACCGCTCGCGATCACCGACTGCAACGTGCTGCTCGGCAAGGTGCAGCCCGATTACTTCCCGCACGTGTTCGGACCGGATGCCGACGAGGCGCTGGACGCCGACGTCGTGCGACAGCGTTTCGACGAGATGGCGACTGCGTTGAAGGCGGTCGGCGGGACGCTCGGTCCCGAGGCGATCGCCGCGGGCTTCATCGACATCGCGGTCGGCAACATGGCCAACGCGATCAAGAAGATCTCGGTCCAGCGCGGCCACGACGTGACCGAGTACACGTTGTGCACGTTCGGCGGCGCCGGCGGCCAGCACGCGTGCCTGGTCGCCGACGCGCTCGGCATGACGCGCGTGTTCGTGCATCCGCTCGCCGGCGTGCTGTCGGCCTACGGGATGGGCCTCGCCGACCAGACCGTGCTGAAGGAACAGTCGGTCGAGGTCGCGTTGTCCGCCGACGGCTCGGCATCGCTCGAGATGCGACTCGCCGCGCTCGAAACAGCGGCGGTCGAGGCGCTGGAAGAGCAGGGCGTCGAGCCTGCACGCATCGTCACGCGACGCCGCGTGCACCTGCGCTATGCGGGCACCGACTCGGCATTGATGGTCGACGCCGGCGACGTCCCGTCGATGCGCGCCGGTTTCGAGACGCAGTACCGCAAGCGCTATTCCTTCCTGATGCCCGGCCGCGAACTGATCGTCGAAGCGATCTCGGTCGAGGCGATCGGCCGAGCCGACGCCGTGGACGAGCGCGTGGTCGTGCCGCTGCCGCGCGCCGATGGGCTCGTGCCATCGCATCGCGTGCGGATGTACGGCGAAGGCCGCTGGCACGATGCGGCGCTCTACACGCGCGACGCGCTGCGCCCGGGCGATCGCATCGACGGTCCCGCGATCGTCGCCGAAGCGAACGCGACCACGGTCGTCGAGTCGGGCTGGCAGGCCGAGGTCACGCCGCTCGATCACATCGTGATGACGCGCGCCACGCCGCGGGCCGCGAGGCGCGCGATCGGCACCGAGGTCGATCCGGTGATGCTCGAGGTCTTCAACAACCTGTTCATGGCCATCGCCGAGCAGATGGGCGTCGCGCTGCAGAACACCGCGTACTCGGTCAACATCAAGGAGCGCCTCGACTTCTCGTGCGCGCTCTTCGACACCGACGGCAACCTGATCGCGAACGCGCCGCACATGCCGGTCCACCTGGGCTCGATGGGCGAGAGCATCAAGACGGTCATCCACGAGAACGCCGGGTCGATCAAGCCCGGCGACGTGTTCGTCCTGAACGACCCGTACCACGGCGGCACGCACCTGCCGGACATCACCGTCATCACGCCGGTCTATGTGGGTGAGGCAGGCGACCGGCCACTCTTCTACGTCGGGTCGCGCGGCCATCACGCCGACGTCGGCGGCATCACGCCCGGTTCGATGCCGCCCGGCTCGACCCACGTCGAGGAAGAGGGCGTGCTGCTCGACAACGTGAAGCTGGTCGACGGCGACGGTTCGATGGAAGACGGTCGGATGACCGGTGGGCGCTTCCTCGAAGACGCGATGCGCGAACGCCTCGCGAGCGCTCGTTATCCGGCACGCAACCCGGACCAGAACATCGCCGACCTGCGCGCGCAGATCGCAGCCAACCAGAAGGGCGTCGAGGAGCTCGGCAAGATGGTCGAGCACTTCGGCGTCGCGACCGTCGTCGCGTACATGCAGCACGTGCAGGACAACGCCGAGGAGTCGGTGCGGCGCGTCGTGACGGCGTTGTCCGACGGAAGCTTCGAGCTGCCGCTCGACAACGGCGCGGTGATCGAGGTCACGATCACGGTCGACCGCGAGCGACGCGAGGCGACCATCGACTTCACCGGCACGTCACCGCAGCAGGTCAACAACTTCAACGCGCCGTCGGCGATCTGCATGGCCGCGGTGCTGTACGTCTTCCGCACGCTGGTCGACGACGACATCCCGCTCAACGCCGGATGCCTGAAGCCGCTGCACGTGATCATTCCGGAAGGCTCGATGCTGAAGCCGCGCTTCCCGGCGTCGGTGGTGTCGGGCAACGTCGAGACGTCGAGCTGCATCACCAACGCGCTGTACGGCGCGCTCGGCGTGATGGCGTCGGCGCAGGGCACGATGAACAACTTCACGTTCGGCAACGCGCGTCATCAGTATTACGAGACGATCTCGGGCGGCTCCGGCGCCGGAAGAAATGACGATGGCAGCGGCTTC
>CAXTPX010000665.1:0-2546 GCA_964246005.1 uncultured Burkholderiaceae bacterium
CCATATCCGAGACAGAGTCCGGCGAACGGGTCACGCTGCTGGCCGGCTTCGAGATCGGTCGCGACACATACCAGAACCAGGCGCTCGCCCGCACCGATCCCGCCATCACCGGCCCTGCCGCCACCACCGGTCTGGCCGTGCTGTCGTTGACCGACCCGGCCTACCTGCCGTCGTCGCCACGAACCGTCGCCACGACCGGCAACCTGGTGCGGTCGAACGCCAACACGAGCGCGGCGTACGCCAACGACACGATCGAAATCACGCCCGGATGGAAGGCCGTCGCGGGCTTGCGCTTCGACCGCTATCGGGCGCTGGTGAGCAACTCGATCCCGAGCGCCACGGTGCCCTCCGGCGTCGGCCAGAACGTGACCTTCACGAGCGTGCGGTCGGGCGGCATCTGGCAGCCGACGAAGGAGCAGAGCTACTACG
The DNA here is from genome assembly GCA_964246005.1 of uncultured Burkholderiaceae bacterium. GTDB lineage: Bacteria > Pseudomonadota > Gammaproteobacteria > Burkholderiales > Burkholderiaceae_D > CAHJXF01. Next base: position 430 of record CAXTPX010000665.1, read on the forward strand.
CGTCGTACGGCACGTCGTTCAATCCTTCGCTCGAAACGCTGACCGTCACGAACGGCCAGCAGGCGCTGGCGCCCGAGAAGAACAAGTCGTACGAGGTCGGCGCGAAGTGGGATCTTCTCGACGACAAGCTCGCGATCACGACCGCGGCGTTCCGGATCGAGAAGGAGAACGCGCGGACGCAGATCTCGACCGGCGTCTATCAGCTCGACGGCAACATCGTCGTCAGGGGCGCGGAGCTCGGCATCACCGGGCAGGCCGCGAAGGACCTGCAGGTGTTCGGCGGCTACACCTATCTCGACGCACGCATCGTGCAGGCGTCTGCGCTCGACGGGTCGCAAGGCAAGACGCCGGCCAACACGCCGAAGCATTCGGCGACGTTGTGGGCGACCTATACGTTGCTGCGTTCGTGGGACGTCGGCTCGGGCCTGACCTATCAGTCGCTTCGCTATGCGAGCAACACCAACGTGTCGGCGGCGCCGTCGTTCGTTCGTTGGGACGGCTCGCTCGCGTACCGTCAACGTCGTTACGACGTCCGCCTCAACCTGCTCAACATCACCAACCGCGACTACATCACGGCCATGATCCCGTCGGATGGCGGACGCTTCGTGCCGGGCGCCGGACGCACCGCGCTTCTGACGCTGACGTCACGGTTCTAGTGTCGAGACAGGACACCAAGGCGTAACGATGCTGCTGCACGTACCTTCGGTCATCGACGCGGCCACGCTGAAGAATCTGAACGAACGGCTCGATGGCGCGGGTGACGACTGGGTCGACGGTCGTGCGACCGCCGGATTCCAAGGCGCGGCCGTCAAGCGAAACCAGCAGATCTCGGAGCACACGAAGACGTCGATCGAACTCGGCGACATCGTGCTCGCGGCCCTCGAACGCAATCCGCTCTTCATCAGCGGTGCCCTGCCGAACCGCGTCTACCCGCCGCTCTTCAACCGTTACGCCGGCGGCATGCACTTCGGCAGTCACGTCGACGGCGCGGTCCGCATCCATCCGGGGTCTGGCCAGAAGATCCGGACGGACCTGTCGGCCACGTTGTTCCTGTCGCCGCCCGAGTCGTACGAGGGAGGCGCGCTGCTGATCGAGGACACGTTCGGCGTGCACTCGGTCAAGCTCGCGGCGGGCGACCTGATCGTCTATCCGGCGACCAGCCTGCATCGGGTCGAACCGGTGACCCGCGGCACCCGGGTCGGCTGCTTCTTCTGGGTCCAGAGCCTGATCCGCGACGACGGCCAGCGAACGATCCTGTTCGACCTCGATCGGGCGATCCAGCGGCTGACCGCGACGAACGCGGACGAGGCGTCGCGGGTTCAGCTGACCGGCTGCTATCACAACCTCCTGCGGATGTGGACGAATCCGTGAACCGGTTCAGAACGACCCGGCGTCTCCCGGGTAGACCACCGGCGACTCGTTCCCGGCCTCGTCGACGGACGACACGCCGAATGCCCAGTCGTCGATGACGACCTTCTCGAGCACGCTCGTCAATGGGCCGGTTGCGCTTCCCGCAACGCGCACGTCCCGATGGAACTGCCATTGCGGCGCGGTCGTGTCCCGCCACCAGATGCGATAGCCGATGGCACCGGGAACCGGTTGCCAGGTGATCGTCGTGTCGTGCTTCACCGCCCCTTCGGCAACGACGCCGGTCGGCGGCGCCGGCGCCGCGGCCATCGCCGCGAGCGTCAAGGCATTGAGCCGCGTCACCTGCGCCAGGTAGCCGAAGTCCACGAAGTCGATCACGTCGCCGTAGGCACGTCCGTTCTCGGTGCGGACGTCTTGATGCTGTCGATCGTAATGCTCGTGGGCTTCGGTGACGCGCACCGCCGGAAACCCCGCCTCGAGCATCGGCACCTGGTCGCCGCCCCGTCCGAAACGATCGGTTCGATAGACCTGTCGCACCTTGAAGCCGACCATGTCCCGCTCGGCGATGGTCGCCATGTAACGCGAGACGTTGCGCGAGGGCGAGTCGATCTCGCCGCCACGATAGCGGCGCAGGTTGGCTTGCGCCTGCGTCTCGGTGGCCTTCGTCCCTTCGGAGAAGACGCGGATCGTGCTGCTGTCGTGGACACCGTCTTCGCCGAAGGTGTTGCCGACGATGTCGTTGTTCAGAT
>CAXTPX010000666.1:0-2542 GCA_964246005.1 uncultured Burkholderiaceae bacterium
GACCAGCGTCCCGCGATCGACGCGTTCTTCATGCGCGACGGCCGTCCCACGATCGATGCGCTGGTCTCGCTGACCGGCTTCTCGCTGGTCGGCGGACCCGCCTACAACGACGCCGAGGCCGCCGAGGAAGTGCTCGCGCGACTCGACGTGCCGTACGTCGCCGTCACGCCGGTCGAGTTCCAGACGCTCGATCAATGGGGTGGTTCTTCACGCGGCCTGCTGCCGGTCGAGGCGACGATGATGGTCGCGATCCCCGAGCTCGACGGCGCGACCGGCTCGATGGTCTTCGGCGGCCGCGGCAGCGCGACCCAGATCGCGTGCACCGGCTGCGCCCATCGCTGCACGTTCCAGAACATCGTCGACACGCACGACATGCACACCTGCATCGAACGCGCGGATGCGCTCGCCGCACGGGTCGGCAAGCTGATCGACCTGCGCCGCTCGGAACGTGCGGAGCGCAAGGTCGCCGCGGTGATCTTCAACTTCCCGCCGAACGCGGGCGCCACCGGCACTGCCGCGTTCCTGTCGGTCTTCGAGTCGCTCTTCAACACGCTGACCGCGATGAAGCGCGAGGGCTACACGGTCGAGGTCCCGGTGTCGGTCGACGCGCTGCGAGAAGCCATCATCACCGGCAACGCCGAGCGCCACGGCGCGATGGCCAACGTGCATGCCCGCATCTCCACCGACGACCACGTGCGTCGCGAGAAGCACCTGAAGGAGATCGAGGCGCAGTGGGGTCCGGCGCCCGGCCGTCAGCAGAGCGACGGTCGTCACCTGTTCGTGCTCGGCGAGCGCTTCGGGAACGTCTTCGTCGGCATCCAGCCGGCCTTCGGCTACGAAGGCGACCCGATGCGGCTGCTGTTCGAGAAGGGCTTCGCACCGACCCACGCGTTCTCGGCGTTCTATCGCTGGCTGCGCGAGGACTTCGGCGCGCACGCGGTGCTGCACTTCGGCACCCACGGCGCGCTCGAGTTCATGCCCGGCAAGCAATCCGGCATGTCGGCCGGCTGCTGGCCCGACCGCCTGATCGGCGACCTGCCGAATCTCTATCTCTATGCGGCCAACAACCCGGCCGAAGGCACGATCGCCAAGCGCCGCGCGGCGGCCACGCTGATCAGCTATCTCACGCCGCCGGTCGCGCAGGCCGGGCTCTACAAGGGCCTCGTCGATCTCAAGGAAGCGCTGCTGCGTCATCGCAGCCTCGAGCCCGAAGCGCGCCAGGAGCGCGATGCGCTGGCCGTGATGATCCAGGCGCAGGCCGCCGCGCTCGACCTGGTCGATGCCGAGCCGTCATGGGACGAGTTCGCCGACGGCGCCATCGCGCGACTCGCGGACAAGCTGCTCGAGGTCGAGTACACGCTGATCCCGTACGGTCTGCACGTGGTCGGCGCCGCGCCGAGCATCCCCGAGCGCGTCGACCTGCTGATGTCGTGCGCCGATGCGTCGCACGGCGTCAAGCCGCAACGCGCGGCGATCGAGGCGCTGGTCTCGGGCACGTCGGCCGAAGAGGCCTTCGGCACGAGCGGCCTCGAGGACACGCCGGCGTCGCTCGAGCTGTTGAAGAAGCTCGCCGCCACCGATGCGCTGATGGCCGAGGACCACGAGATCGACGGCATCCTGCGCGCGTTGGATGCCCGCTTCCTGCGTCCGTCACCGGGCGGCGACCTGCTGCGCACGCCGGCGATCCTGCCGACCGGTCGCAACCTGCACGGCTTCGACCCGTTCCGCATCCCGAGCGCGTACGCGGTCAAGGACGGCGTGCAGCAGGCGGACCGGTTGCTCGCGAAGCACATGGCCGACGGTCACGGCTTCCCCGAGTCGATCGCGATGGTGCTGTGGGGCACCGACAACCTGAAGAGCGAAGGCGGTCCGATCGCGCAGGCGCTGGCGCTGATGGGCGCGCGGCCGCGCTTCGACAGCTACGGCCGCCTCGCCGGTGCGGAACTGTTGCCACTGGACGAACTGACCCATCCGCGCGTCGACGTGATCATCACGCTGTCGGGCATCTTCCGCGACCTGCTCCCGTTGCAGATCAAGCTGCTGGCCGACGCCGCCTTCCAGGCCGCGAGCGCCGACGAGCCGCTCGATCGCAACTTCATCCGCAAGCACGCGCTCGCGTATCAGCAGGAACACGGCGTCGACCTGGAGACGGCGTCGCTGCGCGTGTTCGGCAACGCCGAAGGCGCGTACGGCTCGAACGTCAACAGCCTGATCGACAACAGCCGCTGGGACGACGCCGACGAACTCGCCGAGACCTACAGCCGTCGCAAGGGCTTCGCGTACGGACGTGCCGGCCGGCCGGTGCAGCACACCGAACTGCTGAAGAGCGTGCTGGCCGGCGTCGACCTCGCCTACCAGAACCTCGACTCCGTCGAGCTCGGGGTCACCACCATCGACACGTACTTCGACACGCTCGGCGGCGTGAGCCGCGCGATCAAGCGCGCCAAGGGACCGGACGCAGAGACCGCGCCGGTCTAAATCGGCGACCAGACGCGCGACAGCCAGGGCGGCGGCATCGTCCGCACGCTCGGCGAGCAAGTCG
>CAXTPX010000667.1:0-2541 GCA_964246005.1 uncultured Burkholderiaceae bacterium
CCGCGCTTCGACACGAAGGTGATCCCGGTCAACATCAACTGCCAGGGGCCGCAGATGACGCCGATGCATCGGGCCTGGGCGTTCGGACAGGCACTGCGGCGGGCGTGCGATGCGCTGCCCGAACGGATCGCGATCATCGGCACCGGCGGCATCTCGCACTGGCCGGCCACGCCCGACTCGGGCAAGGTCAACGAGGAATGGGACCGCGAGTTCATGGCACGTTGGTGCGCGAACGATCGCGACGCGATGCTTTCCTACACCGACGAGGCGACCTACCGCGACGCGGGGCAGGGCGGCTTCGAGATCCGCACGTTCATCGCGGTCGCCGCCGCCGCACGCGGGCAGGGAACCATCTTCCACATGAAGGCGATCCCGATCTTCGCGGTGACCTGCACCGCCGCCGTGATGTCGGTTCGATAGGAGTCGGCCATGCCGCACGTCGTGATCCTGTACACCGGCAACCTCGAGGCCGAGGCCGACGTCTCGACGCTGTGCCGAAGCCTCGCCGACGTCCTCGTCGAACAGCAGGACGAGGCGGGCAAGCCGGTCTTTCCGGTCGGCGGCACGCGGGTCTTCGCATACCCGTCCGCGCATCACGCGGTGGCCGATGGCGGCGATGCGGGCCGGGCGGCCGGCGAGACCGGCGACTACGGCTTCGTCTGGATCAACCTGCGCATGGCGCGCGGCCGCTCGGATGCGGTCAAGCAGCGCGCCGGCGACGCGCTGCTGGCCTGCGCGAAGCGCCACTTCGAGCCGCTCTTCGCCACGCACCGCGTCGGCGTCACGCTGCAGGTCGACGAGAGCCCGGGCCAGGTCTACGACGGCAAGGCCGGCAGCCTGCGCGGCCTCTTCCGATAAGACCATGTTCACTTCCGAACGCATCGCATCGCTCGCTTCCGAACTCCACGAGTCCGAGCGCACGCGCGTGCAGCTCGAGCACTTCTCGAAGCGCTTTCCCGAGATGACGATCGAGGACGGCTATGCCGTCTCGCGTCGCTGGGTCGAGATGAAGATCGCCGAGGGTCGCGTCGCCCGCGGCCACAAGATCGGCCTGACGTCGCGCGCGATGCAGCAGGCGAGCCAGATCGACGAGCCCGACTACGGAACGCTCCTCGACGACATGTTCTTCGAGCAGGGCGACATCCCTTCCGCGCGCTTCATCAAGCCGCGCGTCGAGGTGGAGCTCGCCTTCGTGATGGGACGGCGTCTCGAAGGGTCGAGCGTGTCGATCACGGACGTGCTCGCGGCCACCGACTACGTCGTGCCCGCGATCGAGATCATCGACTCCCGCATCGAACAGTTCGACCGTGACAGCGGGAAGATGCGAAAGGTGTTCGACACGATCTCCGACAACGCGGCCAACGCGGGCATCGTGCTCGGCGGCCGGCCGGTCAAGCCCGACGCGTTGGACCTGCGCTGGGTGTCGGCGCTGCTCTACAAGAACGCGGTCATCGAGGAGTCGGGCGTCGCCGCGGCGGTGCTGAACCATCCGGCCACCGGCGTCGCGTGGCTCGCACGCAAGCTCGCGCCCTGGGGCGAATGCCTCGAGGCCGGCGAGGTGGTGCTCGCGGGCTCGTTCACGCGGCCGACCGCCGCCGTGCCGGGCGACACGTTCCACGCGGACTACGGCCCGCTCGGCTCGATCGCCTTCCGCTTCGTTTGAGCGCCCCGATGCAGACCCCCGTCAACACCTTCAAGCAGGCCCTCGCGGAAGGCACGCCGCAGATCGGTCTGTGGGTCGGCCTCGCGAACGGCTATGCGACCGAACTCCTTGCCGGCACCGGCTACGACTGGCTGCTGATCGACGGCGAACACGCGCCGAACGACGTGCGTTCGGTGCTGTCGCAACTGCAGGCCGTGGCGAGCGCGTGGTCGGCGCTCGAGCATCGCTCGCAGCCCGTCGTGCGTATCCCGATCGGCGACTCGACCCTGATCAAGCAGTACCTCGACATCGGCGCGCAGACCTTGCTCGTCCCGATGGTCGACACGGCCGGGCAGGCGGCGCAGCTCGTTCGGGCGATGCGCTATCCGCCCGACGGCATGCGCGGCATGGGCAGCGCGCTCGCTCGCGCATCGCGCTGGCAGACCTATCCGAAGTACCTGCACGAAGCGAATGCGGAGACCTGCCTGCTGGTCCAAGCCGAGACGGTCGAGGCGATGCGCAATCTCGATGCGATCGCGGCGGTGCCCGGCGTCGACGGTGTGTTCATCGGCCCGGCCGACCTGTCCGCGTCGATGGGTCACGTCGGCAATCCCGGCCATCCCGACGTGCAGGCGGCCATCGCCGACGGCATCGCCCGGATTCGCCGTGCCGGCAAGGCCGCCGGCATCCTGTCGACGACCGAGGAACAGGCCCGCAAATGGCTCGCGGCGGGCGTGACGTTCATCGCAGTGGGGATCGACACGGTCCTGTTGTCGAACGCCGCGAAGGATCTCGTCGCGCGCTACAAGCAGGACACGGCGGGCGGCGGGACGAGCAGCTACTAGGTCCGCACGCCGAGCGCCTGCGACAGGTGCCCCGACGCTTCTGCGACCACGAGT
>CAXTPX010000668.1:0-2538 GCA_964246005.1 uncultured Burkholderiaceae bacterium
TGCTGTCGTGCGACTTCGTGTCGGTGCGCTTCGTCGTATTGCCCGAAGGATTGGTCGTGGTCGGCGACGTGGAGGTGGTCGCCGGCGCCATTTTCCCGGGATCGGTTTTCGTCTGGTCGAGCGGCGTGCCGGTGCTGCTCTGGCCGCCGGGAGTGTTCGCGGTCTGCGCGACGCCGATCAGCGGCAGCGAAGCGATCAGTGCCGCGGCGAACAGCGTTGTGGTCTTCGTCATGGTGGTCTCCTGTAAGCGGCGACCTGGTTGGTCGCCATCCGAACGGCGACTCTAGCCACTCACCCGGTCCATCGAATCGCCCAACCTCCGATAAGAGCATCAGCGGCAGCCTTCTGACCATCGCCGGACTGGCGAACGTGTCGACGGCCGCAGTCGAGAATCGAACATTTCGAATGCAACAGTTGCATTCGCCAGGACATCGGTTTACTGCGCTGCGAGGTGCGATACCGCACGGACGGTGGACGCGCGGTCGGTCAAGCTCGTTTCCCGCGTCGCGACCCGTCAAGGGCGTGTCGCGACGCCGCCGTCAAGCCCGATCGAATCTCCGACATGGACATGCACCCAAGAGGGCGCTTTCGTTTTCTGCCGCCCGCACGCAGCGCCGTTCGACCAAGCCTGGTCCTGGGAGTCGCCGCACTGGTGTCGGGGTGTATCGCGGGTCTCGAGGCACCGGGCGAGCGCGTGCTGTTTCTCACGCTGCTGGGTGGGAGCATCGTGCTTTTCGCGGCGGCCGCGGTCGTGCAATGGAAGCGACCCCATGACCCGGGCGTCGAGCCGGCCGCGATACCACCCGTCGAGGCGGGTTCGTCGATGGCGCAAGCCCGGGTGGTGCCGGCGCCGACCAGCCCGCCGGCTGCCGATGTCCTGGCGGACCATCCGCTCCTCATGCCCGATCGAGCGCAGTCCCCGGTCGTTGCCGGAGCGAGCCCGTCGCCGGACGTCGGATCGACGCTTGCGGCGGTCTCTCCGGACATCCCCGCGCTGATGCGGCTCCCGCTTTCCGATCTGCTGCTGGCGGCGCTCTGCAAGGACCCGCAAGGCGTCCGGCGCATCTTCGCCGAACTGGACCTGCGTGAAGCGGCGGGCGCCGGGGCGGGACCGCATCCCGCGAAGGCCGCGGATCTGTCGGTCCCGCGTTGAACGTCGACATGGCCGACGCACTGCGGGTCGGGCCCGGCGTGGAGTCGCAGGCCGGTCGGTCGGCCATGGCACTGATCGATCCGGCACCGCCGATCGAAGCGATCGCGGCGGCGGGCCTGACGAAGAGCTTCGGCGAGGGCGATGCGAGGATGACCGCGGTGAACCACGTCGACTTCACGGCGGGCTTCGGCGAGATGGTGTTCATCGTCGGACCTTCGGGCAGTGGCAAGACCACCTTCCTCAGCATGATCTCGGGGATCCTGCGGCCCGACGCCGGCACGGTGCGGGTCAACGGCGTCGACATCTGGAAGCTGTCGAAGGACAAGCTCGCCGATTTCCGCCTCAATACGATCGGCTTCGTGTTCCAGGACTATCACCTGTTCCCGCGCCTCAGCTCGGCGGAGAACGTCGCGATCCCGTTGATCCTGAAGCACCGCGACTGGGACGAGTCGATCGCCGCCGCCGACAAGTTTCTCGAGGTCGTCGGTCTGAAGGGCCGCGGCGCGATCCTGCCGGTGAAGCTTTCGGGCGGCGAGCAGCAGCGCGTGGCGATCGCCCGCGCGATCGTGGGGGGGCCCCAGATCCTGATCCTCGACGAGCCCACCGCCTCGCTCGATGGCGATACCGGCAAGATGATCATCGCCTTCGTGAAGGAAAAGGTGCTGAACGCGCAGCGCTGCATCCTGATCGTCACCCACGACGCCCGGATCAACGAGTTCGCCGACCGCATCGTGCACATGGAGGACGGGCGGATCACGGGGCTCGCCGAGGGCACCCAATGAGGAACACGTTCATCTTCACGTGTTCCATCCTGGGCATCGTGGCCGGTCTCGCCGCCGCGATCTTCTTCGGCATCGAACGCAAGCCGCAGCCTCCGGCGTTCGCACCGGTCAGCAATCCGTACGCCACGGCGATCTACGCCAACGGCATCGTCGAAGGCGTCCAGCCCGGCGGCTCCAACATCAACGTCTATCCCGAGGTTCCCGGTCCGGTGACGACGCTGCTGGTCCACGAGGGCCAGGCGGTCTCGCGCGGCACGACGCTGCTGACGATCGACGACCACGTTCAGAAGGCCAGCACCGCGCAACTGCGTCTGCAGGCCGACGCCGCCCTCGCGCTCCTGGCCGAGCTCAAGGCCCAGCCACGCCGCGAGACCCTGGCCATCGCCAGCTCCCAGGTGGACCTCGCCGACGCGAACCTGAAGGTCGCGCGCGACCAGTACGACAAGAGGTCCGCCAGCTTCGACGACGACCCCAGGTCGATCAGCAAGGATGTGCTCGATACCGCGGACGACGCAGTCCGTCAGGCGACCGCTGCACGGGATGTCGCGCGAAAGCAGTTCGAGCTGACGAGAGCCGGCGCTTGGCGCTACGACGTGCTCGGCC
>CAXTPX010000669.1:0-2538 GCA_964246005.1 uncultured Burkholderiaceae bacterium
CCGACACCGCAGGTATCGTCCAGTGGCTGAACCCGGTCGCGGAGCGCATGACCGGATGGACCAAGGCGGACGCTGTCGGCAGCCCGTCGACCCGGGTCTTCGTGATCGCCGACGAGGAGACCGGCCTGCCGATCCGCGATCCGGTCGCCGCCTGCCTGGACGCCGCCCGCCCGATCGGTACGACGGGGCGCATCACGTTGATCTCGCGCGACGGCACCGAGTACGGCATCGAGGACACGGTCGCGCCGATTCGTCAGGGCGAGGGACAGGTCCACGGCACGGTCGTCGTCTTCCACGACGTCTCGGAACAGCGGCGGCTGCATCGCGAGATGAGCCATCGGGCGACGCACGACCTCCTGACCGGACTGCTCAACCGCGGCGAGTTCGAAGCGCGCCTCGCCCGCCTGCTCGCGACGGAGAACGACGGTCACGCACTGCTCTACATCGACCTCGATCAGTTCAAGCTCGTCAACGACGCCTGCGGACACGCGGCCGGCGACCACCTGCTGCAACAGGTGAGCGCCATCCTGCGGGGCTGCGTTCGCGACCGCGACTCGCTCGCCCGCCTGGGCGGCGACGAGTTCGGCGTCGTCCTCGAACACTGCGACGTGTCGCACGCGCACCGCGTCGCGCAGAAGATCTGCGACCAGATGGACGAGTTCCGTTTCGTCAACGAAGGACGACGCTTTCGCATCGGCACGAGTATCGGTCTCGTCCCCGTGGACCGCCGCTGGACCGGCACGAAGGCGCTGCTGCAGGCCGCGGATGCGTCGTGCTACGCGGCCAAGGACGGCGGCCGCAACCGCGTTCATGCCTGGTTCGATTCCGACCAGGCGCTCAAGGCGCGCGACGGCGACATGCAATGGGTCAGCCGCCTCGAGATGGCGCTCGACGAAGACCGGTTCGAACTGTTCGGCCAGCGCATCGAACCGATCGAGCGGCCCGGGGCGGAACGGCGGGGACTGCACTTCGAGATCCTGTTGCGGCTGCGCGAGGCGAACGGCACCCTCGTCCCGCCCGGCGCCTTCCTGCCGGTCGCCGAGCGCTTCCACCTCGCGACGCGGATCGATCGCTGGGTGGTCCGGTGTGCGTTCGAGTGGATGCGGACAGCCGCCGTCGAAAAAGTCGCCATCGACATGGTCTCGGTCAATCTTTCCGGGCAGTCGCTCGGCGATCGCGCTTTCCATCGCGACGTCATCCAGATGATTCGGCGCGCGCAGTTCGATGTCCGCAAGCTCTGTTTCGAGATCACCGAGACGGCGGCCATCACGCACATGGCCGAGGCACGGACCTTCATCGTCGAGATGCGGACGCTGGGTGTTCGCATCGCGCTCGACGATTTCGGCGCAGGCGCTTCGTCGTTCGGTTATCTCAAGTCGTTGCCGGTCGACTTCCTCAAGATCGACGGGCATTTCATCACGAACATCCTGGACGACGAACTGAACCACGCGGCGGTCCGCTGCTTCTGCGACGTCGCGAAAGTGGTGGGCGTGCGGACCATCGCCGAGTTCGTCGAACGCGACGACGTCCGGGACACGCTGCGCACGCTCGGGGTCGACATGGCGCAGGGCTACCTGATCCATCGGCCCGAGCCGCTGAAGACACTGCTCGCCTGCGAAATGGCCTGACGCGGGCCCGTGCGTCCGCGACGCGAAGCGATCCCGCGTCAGGCGTACGGTCCGTCCGCGAGGCGTTGCGAGATCCACCACAGGTTGCCATGACGGTCGCGCACGCCGCCCTGGCGGTCGCCGTACGGCATGTCGTCGACAGTCATCACGACGTCGGCGCCGGCGGCGACGGCGCGGGTCATCGACGCGTCCGCGTCGTCGACGTACAGATAGAACGAACTCGCCATCGCCGCGAACGCGGGAGACGACTCGCTGACCATCACGGTCGACGTGCCGATGCGGACCTGGACGTTCGCGACGCAGCCGTCGGTGCGCATCGAGCGCAGCGTCTCGACGCCGCCCAGCCCGTCGACGAGGAAGGCGATGAACGCTTCCGCATCGTCGACGAAGAAGTACGGCGAGACGGTGTTGAAGCCGGGAGGAACGAACATGACGCCTTGTAGGGCGTCATCCTGCGTTCGTCAACCCCGACAGACGATTGTCAGGCCGTCGCGACGCCGTAGCCCCCGGTCGAACGCGTCCCGTCCCGCTGTGCGATCGCCTCGTCGAGGAGGCGCTGCTCCGCCGCCTTGTGGGCCGACGAGAAACGGACCGACACGGCGCACAACGCCGTGGCGAGGACCACCAGCCCGAGGATCCACAGGGTCTGCGTCGTCGAGGGCGATGCCTTGTTGATGAAGCCCGCGATGACCGCGCCGATGTTGCCGCCCGCCCCGATCAGCCCGGCCACGCCGCCCAGCGCCTTGCGATCGACGAAGGGCATGAGCGCGTAGGTCGCGCCACATGCCATGTGCGTGAAGAGGCCGAAGAACGACATCGCCGCGATCGCCAGTCCGACCGACGGCGCCTTGCTGAACAGCAGCAGCCCGACGCCCTCGCCGACCATGCAGCCGAACAGCAGCAACGAGCG
>CAXTPX010000670.1:0-2530 GCA_964246005.1 uncultured Burkholderiaceae bacterium
AAGTAATCGAGGATGCAGCAGTCGAGTTGATGCACGCGGTCGTAGCCGTGATCGGGCATGTACAGCGCCGCTTTCTCGCAGCGGATGCCACCCGTGCAGAACGTCACGATGGTCTGGTCGGCCAGTTCGTCACGCAAGGCATCGACGGCGTCCGGAAAGTCTTCGAAGCGCGCGATGTCGAGATGCCGTGCACCGTCGAACGTGCCGTACGCGACCTCGAACGCGTTGCGCGCGTCGAGCAGCACGACCGCCCGCCCGTCGTCGTCGCTACCGCGCGCGAGCCACGCGGCTAGGCGTTCGGGCTCGACGGCCGGCGCGCGTCGCGCATCTGGCCCGCTCTCGGGCCGGATCGAGGGCCGACGCATCGTGACGATCTCGGGCCTGTGCTTGACGCGCAAGCGCCCGAACGGTTGCCTGTCCGACCAGCTGCGCTTGACGTGAAGCGTCGCGAAGGCCCGCTCACCGTGGCGATCGACGAATCGCGGATCGGTCCCGAGCCACGAGATGAAGTTCTCGATCCGGTCGGCCTGTCCCGCGACGAACAGGTTGATTCCCTCGGTCGCGACGATGATCGTTCCCTTCAAACCCGCCGCGAACGCACGCTCGCGCAAGGCATCCAGCCAGGCAGAAGGCCCGTCCAACGGCACGAACCGGTAGGCCGCGATATTGAGGATGGGAGGGTCTGCCGGCACGGGGCGCGATTATAGGAGGACGCATCGACCGTGACGGGCGACCGGGTCATGCACGGTAAAATGCGTCATGGCCGAAACCGCTTCCCGCGCCCCGTTGCTGCGCGCTCCGCAAGATCCGAGCTTCGTGCATCTGCGGATGCACTCGGAGTTCTCGATCTCCGACGGCATCGTGCGGATCGACGGGGCGGTCGCGGCAGCCGCGAACGACGCGCAGCCGGCGCTCGCGCTGACCGACCTGTCCAATTTCTTCGGCCTGGTCCGCTTCTACCAGGCGGCTCGCGGTGCCGGGGTCAAGCCGATCGCCGGCTGCGATGTCTGGATGACGAGTGACGGCGACGGCGGCGACCGGTCGCAACGTTCCGGCAGCCGCGCACTGCTGCTCGCACGGAATGCGCAGGGTTATCACGCGTTGTGCGAGTTGCTGTCGCGCGGCTATCTCGAGAACGCGGCGCACGGCCGCGCCGAGTTGCGCTTCGAGTGGTTCGCCGAAGTCGGCACCGCCGGCCTGATCGCGTTGTCGGGCGGACAGGCGGGCGACATCGGCCTGTCGCTGTCGGGCGGACGCCACGCACAGGCCGTCCAGCAGGCGACGCGCTGGGCGAACGCCTTCCCGGGCGCGTTCTACCTCGAACTTCAGCGCTATGGTCAGCCCGGCGCCGAGACGTACATCGACGCCGCGATCTCGCTCGCGGGCCAGCTCGGGCTGCCGGTCGTCGCGACGCATCCGGTGCAGTTCCTGACGCGTGCCGAGTTCGTCGCGCACGAGGCGCGCACCTGCATCGCCGACGGCGAGATGCTCGCCAACCCGCGCCGCGTGCGTCGCTTCACGCCGGAGCAGTACCTGAAGACGCAGGACGAGATGACGGCGTCGTTCGCCGACATCCCGTCGGCGACGCAGAACGCGGTCGAGATCGCGAAGCGCTGCAACCTGCAGCTGCAGCTCGGTCGCCCGCGGCTGCCGCTGTTCCCGACGCCGCAGGGCCGCACGCTCGACGAGCATCTGATGCTCGAAGCGGAGGCCGGTCTCGAACGCAGGCTGGTCCATCTGTACCCGGACGAGTCGAAGCGCGAGGCCGAGCGTCCGCGCTACGCGAGCCGCCTCGCGTTCGAGGCCGCGACGATCTGCAAGATGGGCTTCCCGGGCTACTTCCTGATCGTCGCCGACTTCATCAACTGGGCGAAGAACAACGGCGTCCCGGTCGGGCCGGGCCGCGGGTCGGGCGCGGGCTCGCTGGTCGCGTATTCGCTCGGCATCACCGACCTCGACCCGCTCGCGTACAACCTGCTGTTCGAGCGCTTCCTCAATCCGGAGCGCGTGTCGATGCCGGACTTCGACATCGACTTCTGCCAGGAAGGTCGCGACACGGTCATCGACTATGTCAAGAAGAAGTACGGCGCAGCGTCGGTCGCGCAGATCGCGACCTTCGGCACGATGGCCGCGAAGGCGGCGGTGCGCGACATCGGCCGGGTGCTCGACCTGCCGTACAACTTCGTCGACGGCATCGCGAAGCTGATCCCGTTCAAGCCGGGTCGGCTCGTGACGATCGCCGATGCACGGAAGGAAGAGCCGCTCCTGGCGGAGCGCGAAGCGAGCGAGGACGAGGTCCGCGAGCTGCTCGCGCTGGCCGAGCAGGTCGAAGGCATCACGCGCAACGTCGGCATGCACGCGGGCGGCGTCCTGATCGCGCCCGGCAAGCTGACCGACTTCACGCCGCTGTACGCGCAGCCGGGCGCGCACGATACGGCCGCGAGCGTCGTCAGCCAGTACGACAAGGACGACGTCGAAAGCGCGGGCCTCGTCCAGTTCGACTTCCTGGGTCTCACGACGCTGACGATCC
>CAXTPX010000671.1:0-2527 GCA_964246005.1 uncultured Burkholderiaceae bacterium
GAGCAGGCGATGCAGTTGACCGCAGCGACGGCGATCGCGCCGTTCGCGAATCGTTGACGCGAGCAGGGCAGTTCACGACGCGAGCGCGCGCATCTCGGCGATGAGGTCGGCCTTGCCTTCGAAGCCGATGCCGGGCAGCTCGGGCAACGTGACGTGCCCGTCGATGACCTTCACGCCGTCGGGGAAGCCGCCGTACGGCTGGAACAGGTCGGGATACGACTCGTTGCCGCCGAGCCCGAGGCCGGCGGCGATCGCGAGCGACATCTGGTGGCCGCCGTGCGGCACGCAACGCGACGGCGACCAGCCGTGCTCCTTCAGCATGTCGAGCGTGCGCAGGTACTCGACGAGGCCGTAGCTCAGCGCGCAGTCGAACTGCAGCCAGTCGCGGTCGGACCGCATGCCGCCGTAGCGGATCAAGTTGCGCGCGTCCTGCATCGAGAAGAGGTTCTCGCCGGTCGCCATCGGCTTGTCGTAATGATTCGCCATCTCGGCCTGCAGCGCGTAGTCGAGCGGATCGCCGATCTCCTCGTACCAGAACAGGTCGTAGTCGGAGAGCATCTTCGCGTAGGCGATGCCGGTCGCGAGATCGAAGCGGCCGTTCGCGTCGACCGCGAGCCGCTGGCCGGGCCCGAGCAGCTTCAACACGGCCTCGATGCGCTTCCGGTCCTCGTCGATCGACGCGCCGCCGATCTTCTTCTTGACGACCGAGTAGCCGCGATCGAGATAGCCCTGCATCTCGCGCGTCAATCCTTCGATGCCCTGGCCCGGCCAGTAGTAGCCACCGGCGGCGTAGACGAAGACCTTGCGGTTCGGGGTGCCATTGCCATAGCGCTCGGCCAGCAGCTGGAAGAGCGGCTTGTCCGCGATCTTCGCCACCGCGTCCCAGATCGCCATGTCGATCGTGCCGACCGCGACCGAGCGCTCGCCGTGGCCGCCCGGCTTCTCGTTGATCATCATCGCGGCCCACAGCCTGTGAGGATCGAGATCACCCGCCTCGTCGACACAGAGGGCCGGGTCCGCTTCGAGCAATCGCGGGATGAAGCGCTCGCGCATCAGCGCGCCCTGACCGTAACGGCCATTCGAGTTGAAGCCGTAGCCGATCACCGGCTTGCCATCGCGGACGACGTCGGTGACGACGGCGACGAGGCTCAAGGTCATCTTCGAGAAGTCGATGTAGGCGTTGCGGATGTTGGACTTGATCGGCTTGGTGACTTCGCGGATGTCGACGATTCTCATGGCGCTGGCGCTCGGGGTGATGAGGTGCGCCGTATGATGTCGGCCCGCAATGCCTGCGTCCAATGCCGCTTCGTCCGCGTGTGATGCCGTGCCGGCATCACACGAATCGTCGACGGAAGCGTCATGAATCTCGGCTGGATCGAAGACTTCCTCGCGCTCGCGTCCGCCGGCAACTTCTCGCGTGCGGCCGAGGCCCGCCACATGACGCAGCCGGCGTTCGGCCGTCGCATCAAGTCGCTCGAGTCGTGGCTCGGCGTGGTCCTCGTCGATCGCGACGTGCAGCCGATCGTGCTGACCGAGGCGGGCCACTGGTTCGTCAACGCGGCGAAGGACGTGTCGGCGCGCGTCGCGCGTCTGCCGGCCGATGCACGCGCGATCGCCGACGCGCGTGCCGCAACGTTGCACTTCGCGGCCACGCACGCGCTGTCGCTGACGTTCGTGCCGACGTGGTTGCGATCGATGGAAGCCCGGGTGCCGATCGCGCCGATCGAGTTGATCTCCGACGTGCTGCAGCGCTGCGAGGACAGCATGCTCGAGCAGCGCGTCGACTTCCTGCTCTGTCACGCGCATCCGCAGGTACCGGGGCGCCTCGATCGACGCTTTCCGTACGCGACGATCGGGCATGACGCGCTGTTGCCGGTGGTCGCGCCGGGACCCAACGATCGTCGCGGCTCGCGGGCGCGGCACCGACTCGAGGTCGGCATCACGCAGGACGTGCCGATCCTCGCGTTCAGCGCCGAGTCGGGGCTCGGGCGCATCGTGCAGACGCTGCGCGGCGCGGCGCTCGAGAAGGCCGGCGGTCACACGGTGTTCACGGCGCATCTGGCGACGGTGTTGCGCAGCATGGCGCTCGAGGGCCGGGGCGTCGCTTGGCTGCCGAAGAGCCTGATCGAGGACGATCTGCGGCAGCGACGGCTGATCGCGGCCGCCCCGCTGTCGTGGCGCATCGCGCTCGACATCCGCATCTTTCGAGCCGATGCGGGCGACACGCCGGCGGCGCAGGCGTTCTGGGCGGCAGTGACGTCGTCGAAGGGGTGAGGCCGATTGCGAAATGACACCGTCAAAGGAATGGCATCGTCGCTCCCGCGTACGCGGGAGCCCAGTGTCGTTCGTCGCTTCGCCATCAAACGACGCTGGGTTCCCGCGTGCGCGGGAACGACGTGCCCTACGATTCCTCGTCCCCGCCGATCAGACCCCCGAGCAGCCCCCCCCCCCCCCCCCCCCCCCCCCAACTCCCCCACCCCCCCTCCTTCCCCGCCCCCCCCCCCCCCTCCGGGGCGGGCCCGGACAC
>CAXTPX010000672.1:0-2526 GCA_964246005.1 uncultured Burkholderiaceae bacterium
CGGGCCCGATCAGCGTCTTCAGCAAGAAGTTGCTGAAGTCGTAGTTCAGGACCAGTTGCACCTTCGAGGCGTCTTCGGCCAGCGCGGTGAACAGCCATTGCCCGTCGAGCTGCGAGAACGGCCCGTCGACGAGGCGCAGGTCGATCCGGTCGTTCGGATGCTGTTCGTTGACCGTCGTGAAGCTTTGCGAGATGCCGGAGAAGCGGATGTCGATCGTCGCCGTCACTGCCGGGCCCTCGCGCTTGACGATGCGCGACCCGCCGCACCACGGCAGGAACGACGGGTAGCTCTCGATGTCGGCGACGAGCGCGAACATCGCTTCGGCGCTGTGGCGAACGAGGACCGACTTTTCGATCGATGACATGCAGGATCTTGGTATGCGCGACGCGGGAACAGGCAACGCGGCGCGCGGATAGAATGCGCGCCTGCCCAGTTGGGGGCGGATTCTACCGAACGCATCAGGCAACATGGCCATCGTCGACAACAGGAAGGCACGCCACGAGTACTTCGTGGAGGACCGCTATGAAGCGGGGCTCGTCCTGCAAGGCTGGGAAGCGAAGGCGATCCGCGCGGGCCGCGCCAACATCAAGGAGGCCTACGTACTGGTGCGCGGCGCGGAGGTGTTCCTGTTCGGCGCGCACATCACCCCGCTCATCAGCACGTCGACGCACACCACGCCCGACCCGGTGCGCACCCGCAAGCTGCTGATGCACGCCGACGAAATCAAGAAACTGATCGGCAAGGTCGAGCGGGCCGGCTATACGCTGGTGCCCCTGAACCTGCACTTCAAGGGCGGGCGCATCAAGCTCGAGGTGGGGCTCGCGAAGGGCAAGAAGCTGCACGACAAGCGCGATGCCGAGAAGGATCGCGACTGGAAGTGCGAGCAGCAGCGCCTGATGAAGACGCATTAGCGGGATAGCACACTGGACGACGCTAAGTCGTCGCTTCGGCTGCGGCTTCCTGCCACGATGCCCGGGTCGATGCGAAGCTCGCCTGCACCGCTTCGCCGGCGACGATGGGCGGGAACCCGTCGCCGGCCTCGTCCCCGACCAGCTCGCGCGGGTCGACGACCGTGCGGAAGCTCGGGTGCACGAACAGCGGGATCGAGTAACGGTCGCGGCCCGAGTGATTGATGACCTGGTGGAGCGCGGCGTTGTAGCGTCCGCCGGTCCAGTGCCTGAGCATCTTGCCGACGTTGACGACGACGGCGTGCGGGTTCGGCGCGACCGGCAACCACGCGCCGTCCTGCCCCATCACCTGCAGCCCGCTGTTCTCGTCCTGCAACAGCAGCGTGATCAGGCTCTCGTCGTGATGCGCGAAGACGCCTTCGTCGGCGACGTGCGCCACGGTCTCCTGCGGCGGGTAATGATTGATCCGCATGTGCGAATACGTGTCGACGAGCGCTGCGTCGAAGAAGTCGGTGCGCGTGCCGAGGTGCAGGGCCATCGCACCGAGCAGCTCTCGCCCGAGCGCGAACATCGCGTCGTAGAGCGCCTCGAAACGCTCCCTGAATCCGGGAAGATCGGGCCACGGCGTCGGCGCATAGAACGCCTCGTCGACCAGGGTCGCGTCGACGGGCGCGAGCGGGTGTCCCATCGTGTAGCCCTCCTGCGCGCTCGGCTTGCCGTCGCCGCGGAGGTTGTCGAACATCGGCTGGTAGCCGCGATCGGAACCGCGCTCCTGCATGCGCCGCTTGTCGGTCTCGGGCAATGCGAAGAAGCTGCGGCCGGCGTCGAACCCCCCTGCGATGGTCGCGAGCGGAATGTCGTGACCGACGATCAGCGCGAAGCCGTAGCGCGCGGCCGCAGCGCCGATCGCGAGCGCAACGGCTGCCCGTGCATCCGCGTCGCCGTGCAGATACGGCGCGACGTCGATCGTGGGGATCCGATCGACGGTGTCGAGCGACGCGGACTGCGAATCGATGGCCTTCATGGTCTCCGGATCCATCGGCGAAGCCCCGGCCTCAACGGATCCGACCGGCCGGAACAGCCGGCCCGCCTTCACCCTGGCTGCGGACGGTCTGCATCGCCGACGCGATCAGCGTCGCGATGCTCGACAGGTCCGCCGGCACGATCAGCGTGTTGCCGGTCTTCGCGAGCTTCTCGAAGGCCGCGACGTATTGCTCGGCGACCTTGAAGTTGACCGATTCCATCCCGCCCGGCTGCGCGATCGACAGGCCCACCTGACGAATCGCCGACGCGTTGGCCTCGGCCACCGCGAGGATCGCCGACGCCTCGCCCTGCGCGCGATTGATCGCCGCCTGCCGCTCGCCTTCGGATCGCTGGATCTGCGCCTCGCGCTCGCCCGACGCGATGTTGATCTGCTGCTGACGCGCGCCCTCGGAGGTCGCGATCACCGCGCGCTTCTCGCGCTCGGCGGTGATCTGCGCCTGCATCGCATGCAGGATTTCCTTCGGCGGCGTCAGGTCCTTGATCTCGTAGCGCAGCACCTTGACACCCCAGTTCGCGGCCGCCTCGTCGAGCGCCGACACGACGTTCGCGTTGATGTGGTCGCGCTCCTCGAACG
>CAXTPX010000673.1:0-2519 GCA_964246005.1 uncultured Burkholderiaceae bacterium
GATCTTCATCCAGTCGCGCGTGCTCGAGCATGCGGAGCTGACGCTGCTGCTCGGCATGACGACGCCGCTCGGCTGGCTCGAACGGATGCCGACGTACAAGGACCAGATCGAGAAGCTCGCGCACAAGGACCTGACG
Source organism: uncultured Burkholderiaceae bacterium (assembly GCA_964246005.1). GTDB lineage: Bacteria > Pseudomonadota > Gammaproteobacteria > Burkholderiales > Burkholderiaceae_D > CAHJXF01. The sequence goes on from CAXTPX010000673.1 coordinate 137, forward strand.
ACGTACGGCTTCCTCGGCTATCCGTTGATGCAGTCGGCCGACATCCTGATCTACCGCTCGCACTTCGTACCGGTGGGCGAGGACCAGGTGCCGCACGTCGAGATCACGCGCGAGGTCGCTCGTCGCTTCAATCACCTGTTCGGTCGCGAGCCGGGCTTCGAGGCGAAGGTGAAGGCCGCGGTCGACAAGCTCGGCAAGTCGAACGGCCGGACCTTCGAGGCGTTGCGCAAGCGCTATGGCGAGCAGGGCGATGCCGACGCGCTCGAACACGGCCGCGCGATGATCGCCGACGCCGGCAGCCTCGGCTCGGCCGATCGTGAACGCCTGCTCGGCTATCTGACCGGGTCGAAGCGCCAGATCCTGGTCGAACCCGCCGCGTTGCTGACCGAGTCGCCGAAGCTGCCCGGCCTCGACGGCGCCAAGATGAGCAAGAGCTACGGCAACTCGATCGCGATGCGCGAGGAGCCGGCCGTCGTGACGAAGAAGATCAGGACGATGCCGACCGACCCGGCGCGGGTACGCCGCGACGATCCGGGCGATCCGGAGAAGTGTCCGGTGTGGGGGTTGCACAAGGTCTACTCGGATGCTTCGATCCGCGAATGGGTCGTACGGGGTTGCACGACGGCCGGGATCGGCTGCCTCGACTGCAAGCAGCCGCTGATCGATGCGATCCTGCGAGAGCAGGAACCGATCCGCGAGCGCGCGCAACGCTATCTCGACCAGCCCGGCTTGTTGCGCGAGATCGTCGATGCCGGTTGCGACAAGGCGCGCGTCGTCGCAGGCGAGACGATGCGCGAGGTCCGCGAGGCGATGGGGCTGTCGTACCGGTGACGCGCCCGGCGCACGACGACGCACCGTCCGCGTGGGTCGTCCGCTTCGCGCCGTTGGTCGCCGAAGGCGGCGCGGTGCTCGACGTGGCCTGTGGGCGAGGGCGGCATGCGCAATGGTTCGAGTCGCGCGGCCATCGCGTGACCGGCATCGATCGCGACGCGGATGCGCTCGCACTGTGCGGCGCGAGCGAGCCGATCGCCCATGACCTCGAAGCGATGGACAGCCCCTGGCCGCTGGGGGACAGGCGGTTCGCAGCCATCGTCGTCACGAACTACCTGCATCGACCGCTGTTCCCGCGGCTGATCGATGCGCTGCTGCCGGGCGGTGTGCTGGTCTGCGAGACCTTCGCCGACGGCAATGCGCGGTTCGGCCGTCCGGCGAACCCGGCGTTCCTCCTCGAACGCGGAGAGCTGCTGACGCGCTGCGCGGGCCTCGCGATCGTCGCGTTCGAGGATGGACTCGTCACGTCGCCGCGGCCTGCGTCGGTCCAGCGGATCTGCGCGGTCCGCGCCGCGATCGGTGCCGGGCCGGCGCAGCGTCACGCGTTGTCACCGGGGGCCTGACGGGCGCGGATCAAATCCGCTAAAATCGCGAACCTTTTCGCCGGGCGACGTTGTCGCGGTCCAGCCAACAGCCGACCCCTCGATGCGAGACAGCCCGCTCCTCGACGTGTCGCGTCATCACTCGCTTTCACCATGATCCAAGGCAGCATCGTCGCGCTGGTCACGCCCATGCATCCGGACGGCAGTCTGGATCTGGAGGCGTATCGCCGTTTGATCGACTGGCATGTCGCCGAAGGGACCGACGCGATCGTCGCCGTGGGGACGACCGGCGAGTCGCCGACGGTATCGGTCGAGGAACATTGCACGCTGATCCGCGTCGCGGTCGAGCAGGCTGCAGGCCGCATCCCGATCATCGCCGGAGCAGGCGGCAACTCGACCGCGGAGGCGATCGAGTTGACGCGCTTCGCGAAGGCGGTCGGTGCAGACGCGGTGCTGTCGGTCGTGCCGTACTACAACAAGCCGACGCAGGAGGGGCTGTACCGCCACTTCGCGGCCATCGCCGAAGGCGTCGATCTTCCGATCATCGTGTACAACGTGCCGGCCCGGACCGTGGCCGATCTGTCGAACGAGACGGTGGTGCGGCTCGCATCGGTGCCCGGCATCGTCGGCATCAAGGACGCGACCGGCGACATCGGTCGCGGCAGCGCGCTGATCGCGTCGCTGCCCTCGACCTTCGCCGTCTACAGCGGCGACGACTCGAGTGCGGTGGCGTTGATGTTGATGGGCGGCAAGGGCAACGTCTCGGTGAGCGCGAATCTCGCGCCGCGGGCGCTGCACGAGCTGTGCAACGCGGCGATCGCCGGTGATGCCGTCGCCGCGCGCCAGTGGCATCACAGGACGCTCGCGTTGCATCGCATCCAGGGGATCGAGCCCAATCCGATCCCCGTGAAGTGGGCACTGCAGCAGATGGGCCTGATCGACGCCGGCATCCGGCTGCCGCTGGTCCCGTTGTCGGCATCCCTGCACGACACGGTCCGCGATGCGCTTCG
>CAXTPX010000674.1:0-2514 GCA_964246005.1 uncultured Burkholderiaceae bacterium
CACCAGCGCCTGCGACTTGGACGTGGCGCCGTCGACCTTGGCGGCCAGCAGCGGTTCGGCCTCCTCGAGGCGTGACGACAGCACCAGCAAGGTCAGCAACGTGTCGGACGCGACCTTCGATTCGGGGCTGAGTTCGGTCCAGAGCCGCGCCGCCTCGACGGCGCCTGCCGGCTGGCGCGCCTGGACCGCGAATTCGGTCGCGCGACGCGCGATGCGCGGGTCGCGCGTCTCGCGCGCGAGCTTCAACTCGGTCGCGTACGACGCCTCGGCCGCGCCGCGTTGCGACGCGATCTCCGACATCATCAGCTTGAACAGCGTTGCCGCCGTGAGCGGATTATCGGGCAGTACGCCGTCGGTATCGGACGCGGGCACCAGCGAACGCAGAGCGTCCTGGGCATGCGCAGCCGACGTGGCCAACAGTGCGCCCGCGACCCACAGGCTCGCGACGAGCGGACGCAGTCTGAACGAACGGGACGCGCTTGCATTCGGTGCCGTCCGACCCGAGCTGCCATGGCCGGTAGGCTTCGCGATGTTCGACTTGCTTGGTTGATTCACGCCTGCTCCGCTATCGATGCGCTGCAACTGCGCGCAGGCCGCTCCGAGAGTCGATGCGGTGATCGATGGTAGGTTGAAAGGGGCGACGCAGGCAACCGACCCGCCCCGGAGTAAGCCGCAATTCCACCTCGGCCCGTCACGCTTCTTCACCGCGTCTTTCATGCCCGAACTGCCGGAAGTCGAAGTCACCCGCCGCGGGATCGAGCCCGCTGTCGTCGGACGTCGCATCGACGCCGTCGTCGTTCGCCAGCAAAGCTTGCGTCGGGCAGTGCCGCCGGATCTCGCCGCGACGCTGACGGGCATGTTGATCGAGACCGTCCGCCGGCGCGGAAAGTTCATCCTGATCGGATGCGCGGCGGGGGAGCGCCGCGGCAGCCTCCTCGTCCACCTCGGCATGACCGGCACCTTGCGCGTGCTGCCGGCAGACACGCCGGTGCGACTCCACGACCACGTCGATCTGGTTCTCGGCGACCGGGTGTTGCGCTTCAACGATCCGCGTCGCTTCGGGCTGATGCTGTGGCATGCGGACGAGTCCGGGCCGGTGCTCGACAGTTCGCATTTCGAGAAGCTCGGGGTCGAACCGTTCGGCGAAGAGTTCGACGACCAGCGCGGCGGTCGCCTGCTGCATCGCCTGTCGCGCGGACGTTCGGTCGCAGTCAAGCAGTTCCTGCTCGCCGGCGAAGCGGTGGTCGGTGTCGGCAACATCTATGCATCGGAGAGCCTGTTTCGCGCCCGCATCGATCCGCGAACCGCGGCCGGCCGCGTCTCGCTCGCGCGCTACGCGACGCTGGCCGACGCGATCCGCACGACGCTCGCGGCGGCGATCGCGAAAGGCGGCAGCACGCTGCGCGACTTCGTCGGCGCCGACGGCAACGCCGGTTACTTCCAGCAGGACTACTTCGTGTACGGCCGCGCAGGGCTGCCGTGCCGCGTCTGCGCGACGCCGATCCGCACACTCCGTCAGGGCCAGCGTTCGACGTTCTTCTGCCATCGCTGCCAGCGTTGATCGCGTGCCACGCGAGATGACCGGTCGCTTTCCGCCGACCGACGGCGAGTGCTCGCGCGAGGCTGTCTTAACGGTGCGACAAGGCTGTCTTTTTGCCCGGTATCCGCACGATGAAGCCGTGGATCCCGCCGTATGCTGATCGACGCCGAGGCTCTACCTGCATCGGCCGTCGCCTCCGGCGCACCCGCACGGCACCCACCATGCACAGTCTCGTCGAGAAATTTCAGGAGTACAGCACCTGGCGCTTCGAGCTCACGCGGGCGATCGAGGGCTATCGAAGCTGGCTGCGCACGACGCAGCTGATCGACCGCGACGTCGATGGCCGCGTGACGCGCCTCCTCGGTCAGCTCGCCGAGGATCGGCTGACGATCGCCTTCATCGCCGAGTTCTCGCGCGGCAAGTCGGAGCTGATCAACGCGATCTTCTTCGCCGACTACGGCAAGCGCATCCTGCCGTCGTCGGCCGGTCGCACGACGATGTGCCCGACCGAGCTGATGTACGACGAGACGATGCCGCCGTCGATCCGCCTGCTGCCCATCGAGACGCGCGCGTTGCACACGACGACCGCGGACTATCGGTCGATGCCGGACGAGTGGCAGGTGCATCCACTCGACACCACGTCCGGCGACGGGATGCTCGACGCGTTCCGGCAGGTGAGCCTCACGAAGCGCGTGCCGGTCGCGGAAGCGCAGCGCTACGGGCTGCACGATGCCGAGGATCCCGACCACCAGTCGCTGGTCGACCCCGACGGGACGGTCGAGATCTCGATGTGGCGGCACGCCATCGTCAACTTCCCGCATCCGTTGCTCGCGCAAGGGCTGGTGATCCTCGACACGCCGGGGCTGAACGCGATCGGTACCGAACCCGAGCTGACGCTGAACCTGATCCCCAACGCGCATGCCGTGCTGTTCGTGCTCGCGGCCGACACCGGTGTCACCAAGAGCGACATCGAA
>CAXTPX010000675.1:0-2505 GCA_964246005.1 uncultured Burkholderiaceae bacterium
TTGAAGCGGGAGATGCTCCAGGACTTCACCGCGGCGCCGTCCTTGGCCAATTTATCCTCGATGGCGACGAGTTCGCCCTCGTCGAGCGCATACAGTTTCTGCGCAGGCTTCTTGCCGCGCGCCGCCACGTCGACACGAAACAGCGGCGGCCGGGCCACGTACAGATGGCCGTGCTCGATCAGCTTCGGGAAGTGGCGGAAGAAGAGCGTCAGCAACAGCACCTGGATGTGCGATCCGTCGACGTCCGCATCCGACAGGATGCAGACCTTCCCGTAGCGTAGCGGCGACAGGTCGACGACATCGTCGCGGCCGTGCGGGTCGATGCCGATCGCCACCGCGATGTCGTGGATCTCGTTGTTCGCGAAGAGGCGGTCGCGCTCCGCCTCCCACGTGTTGAGCACCTTGCCGCGCAACGGCAGGATCGCCTGGAAGACCTTGTCACGACCCATCTTCGCGGAGCCGCCGGCCGAGTCGCCCTCGACCAGGAAGACCTCGTTCCGCGCGATGTCGGTCGACTCGCAATCGGTCAGCTTGCCCGGCAGCACCGCGACGCCCGAACCCTTCTTCTTCTCGACCTTCTGCGCCGAGCGCTGGCGGGTCTGCGCCTGGCGGATCACGAGCTCGGCGAGCTTGCGGCCCTGGTCGACGTGCTGGTTCAGCCACAGTTCGAGGCCGGGCCGCACGTAGTTCGCGACCAGCTTCAGTGCGTCGCGACTGTTGAGACGCTCCTTGATCTGGCCCTGGAACTGCGGGTCGAGGACCTTCGCCGACAGCACGAACGATACGCGCGCGAAGACATCTTCCGACAGCAGCCGCACGCCCTTCGGCAGCAGCCCGTGCAGGTCGATGAAGCCCTTGACGGCGTCGAACAGGCCTTCGCGCAGGCCGGACTCGTGCGTGCCGCCGGCGGGCGTCGGAATCAGGTTCACGAACGACTCGCGCAGCAGCGCGCCGTCCTCGGTCCACGACACGACCCAGTCGGCGCCCTCGCCTTCGGCGAAGTTGTCGGCGCCGGTGGAGTGCTGCCCGCCCTCGTAGAACGGGATCAGCGGATCGCCCCCGCCGTTTCGTGCCAGCGCGTCCGTCAGGTAGCCGCGCAGGCCGTGCTCGTAGCGCCAGGTCTCGACCGCGGGCGGCCTGTCACGGCCGCGGTGGTCCGTCAGCGTGACCGTCACGCCGGGCAACAGCACGGCCTTGCTGCGCAACAGCCGCTGCAGATCGGCCGAAGGGATCGCATCACTGTCGAAATACTTCGCGTCGGGCTTCAACGTCACGCGCGTGCCGGTGCTGCGCACGCCGCGCTCGTCGGCGCGCTCGAGCGGGCGCGACTTCAGCGGCGTCACGACGTCGCCGCTGGCGAAGCCGATCGAGTGCACGCCCCCATCGCGATACACCGTGACATCGAGCGACTTCGACAGCGCGTTCGTGACCGAGACACCGACGCCGTGCAGCCCGCCGGAGAAGCTGTACGCACCGCCACTTCCCTTGTCGAACTTGCCGCCCGCATGCAGCCGCGTGAAGACGATCTCGACCACCGGCACGCCTTCATCGGGATGCAACCCGACCGGAATGCCGCGACCGTCGTCCTCGACGACGATGCCGCCGTCGGCCTCGAGGGTCACCGCGATCCGCGAGGCGAATCCGCCAAGTGCCTCGTCGGCGGCGTTGTCGATGACCTCCTGCACGATGTGCAGGGGGTTCTCGGTGCGCGTGTACATGCCCGGACGCTGCCGGACCGGCTCGAGCCCCTTCAGCACGCGGATCGATGCCTCCGAATACTCGGTTCTCGCCCGGGACGCCGCCGTCTTCACCTGGTGTAGTCAGACATGGTTAACCCACTTGTAGGACTTATCCCCACTTTCTGTGGAAAAAGGGGGCCCCGATGCGTGTGAAGCCTTGATGGGCGCGGCTTCGCTGGGCCTGGTCAAAAAGGAGGCAGGCAGCGGCCGACACCAGTGCCGCGAACCGCTGCCGGGCTCAGGACGCGGTCGCGACCCGCTCCAGCGCTTCCCAGCGAGCCATCGCGGTCGCCAGCTCGACATCGATCGCGGCGGCCCGTTGCTGCAGACGCGACGCGGCGTCGCGGTCATCGCGGTAGACGTTCGGATCGGCCAGCCGCGCTGCGATGGCCGTCTGTTCGGCTTCGAGCGCAGCGATGCTCTCCGGCAACGATGCCAGCTCGCGTTGCTCCTTGTGGCCGAGCGCCCTGCCGGCGGGCTTCGGCGGCGCTTTCGCCGGTGCCGGGCTCGCGACACGAGGCGCAGCGGGCGCCGTCCGCTCGGCCGCGACCATCGCCGCGCCGCGGGCCCGCGCCGCCTCCGTGTCGGCATAGCCACCGACGTACTCGCGCCAGCGCCCGTCGCCCTCGTACGCGATCGTCTGCGTGACGACGTTGTCGAGGAACGCGCGATCGTGGCTGACGAGGAAGATCGTTCCGGCGTAATCGATCAGCAGCGACTCGAGCAACTCGAGCGTGTCGACGTCGAGATCGTTGGTCGGCTCGTC
>CAXTPX010000676.1:0-2498 GCA_964246005.1 uncultured Burkholderiaceae bacterium
GCGTCGTGCCATGTCGCTGACTGTAATATTGCTATTAGTTATGGTCAACGCTTCCGGTGAAGCGGCTGAAAACAAAAGAGGCCCCGAAGGGCCTCCCTGTTGCGGACGACGACGCTGTGATCAGGCGTCGGCACGCCGCCTGCGCGACACCGCCAGACCGATCAGGCCGACTATCAACAGGGCGACCGTCTCCGGTTCCGGGATGCCCAGCAGTGTCTGACTGGCGAGCGTTTCCAGCACGAACGCCTGCGATCTGCTGATGCCGAGGTCCATCGCGACCTGGTCGTAGCCGAGCGACAGCGGATCGAGCTTCGTGACGTCGCCGAAGAACATCAACGCTTCCAGGAAGTAGCCGTACACGCTCGCGTGGTAGCCCTCCGGCGCCCACATGTCGACCTGGCCGGGCTGGATGCCGTCGTAGGGATTCGGGTCGGCGAAGCCGGTCTCCCAGGTGCGGGCCCATGCCTGGCCCGTCTGGATGACATCGTCGATGTGCGGGTTTGCAGCCTTCGCCGCGTTGTAGCCGGCGCGGACATCGGTCTCCATCGCGTACACCGATTGGCCGTACCAGTGACCGGTCGGCAGATAGGTCTGGTCCGCGCGGGTCCACGTCGCGTCGAGGTGGATCTGGACGTTCGGGTTCTTCGCATACAACTCGTTGGCGAGAATCCCCGAATACTGGATCAGCGACGCCGGGTTGCCCGGGTGCGCACCGTCGAGCGTGCTGTAGCTCTGCAGCACGACCTGATCCCACGACTGGTTGATCAACGCGTTCTTGTTCGCGTAGTGATAGTCGAGCCCGACGCCCGGCACCGTTTCGAGGCTGACGTTGTAGCTCAGACCCCGCTCGACCGTGAAGGCCTTGAAGAGCGACGGCACCCCACCGATGTTCGTACCGTTCAGGTCGGTGACGGTTTCGGGGTGGTAGGGCTGGACCAGGTTGGGTCCGCCTGCCGCATCGCCGTAGGTGAAACTGTTGCCGACGAAAAGAATCGTGATCGGATCCGCTTTAGCGGCGCCGATCGGAATGCTCGATACGAGCAACGTGGCGAGAAATGCGACGGCCGGGCCGCGAACGCGCGGCGAGCGGGGGAAGTACACGGGCATGATGGTCTCCAGGGCGTTACGTGAACGCTCATCGTTCGCTTCCACCGCAGTCTGCGATCGGATCGCTTCGATTGTTGTTATTTCGGCGACCCCCACTCGAGCGGGTCGCTCGAAATGAGCGCCCGGTTGCAGAGCACGAACCATGCCTGGGTTGCAAGTCCCTCATTCCATTGAACGGTGTCCGCCTCACAAGTTGCAACGTGTAAGCTGGCCCGACGGCGATGTGCGCGGGGCTTGATCGTTCTTGCAGGCCGCCGATGGCGCGCTCAGCGGATCAACTGGTTCATGTCGATGATCGGCATGAGAATCGCGAGCACGATCAGCAGCACCATCGCGCCCATCGCGAGCACCAGCAGCGGCTCGAGCAGGCTCGTCAGCCACAGCGTGCGGCGCTCGAGTTCGTCGGCCTGGCTGGTCGCGGCGCGCTCGAGCATGTCCGGCAGCTTGCCGGTCGCTTCGCCGCTCGCGATCAGGTTCAGCAGCACCGGCGGGAACTCGCCGCGCTGGCCCCGCGGCGGCCGTAACGCCCGCGACAGCGACGCTCCCTCGCGGACCCGCACGATCGCGTCGTCGACCGTGTCGCGCAGCACGACGTTGCTCATCGTGTCGCGCGCCGCGACGAGCGCGCGCAGGATCGGCACGCCGGCGCCGACCAGGATCGCGAGGGTGTCGGAGAAGCGGGCGAGATCGGCCCGTCTGACGAGCGGCCCGGCGAGCGGCAGCTTCAACAGGCGCGCGTGCCACGCACGCCTCGGCCCCGGCAGCTTCAGCACGCGGCGCGTCGTCAGGCCGATCGCGACCAGCACGATCGCCAACAGCCATCCCCAGGCACGCAGGAAGTTCGACATGCCGATCAACGCGATCGTCAGGAACGGCAGCTTCTGCTTCGTCTGTGCGAACACGCCGACGATCTGCGGCACGACGTAGACCAGCAACGCGGTCACGACGAGGATCGCCACCGACGTCACGATGGCCGGATAGACGAACGCGGCCGTGACCTTGGCCTTCAACGCGTTGCGCTTCTCGATGTGGTCGGCGAGGCGCATCAACACCGTGCCGAGGTCGCCCGACTGCTCGCCGGCCGCGATCAGCGCGCGATCGAGTTCCGGGATGTCCCGTGGATGGCGTGCGAACGCCGACGCGAGCGTCATGCCGGACACGACGTCGCCGCGGATCGCCGCGAGCAGGTCGCGGACCCGCGGCCGCTCGGCCTGGTCCTGCACGACCGCGAGCGCCTGCGCGAGCGGAAGACCCGCCGTCACGAGGCTCGCGAGCTGGCGGATCAACAGCGCGCGTTCGGTCGTCGGCAGTCGGCGTCGGATGCCCGGGGACGCCGACGAGGCGTCGCCGCGCCGGCCATCGATGACGACGCCGCCGTCGATGCGCGCGTC
>CAXTPX010000677.1:0-2498 GCA_964246005.1 uncultured Burkholderiaceae bacterium
ATCAGCGGCGGCGCCAACATCTATCCGCGCGAGATCGAGGAGGTGCTGCTCGTGCACCCGGCGGTCGTCGAGTGTTCGGTCGTCGGTCGTCCGCATGCCGAATGGGGCGAAGAGGTCGTCGCCTTCGTGGTCGCGCGAGATGGGCAGGCACCGGCGATCGACGAACTCGATGCGATCTGCCTGACCCGCATCGCGCGCTTCAAGCGGCCGCGTCATTACCGCTTCGTCGACGCGTTGCCCAAGAACAACTACGGCAAGGTCCTGAAGACCGAGCTGCGGAAGAAGCTCGAAGAGGAGAACCGACATGCGTGAAGTCGTCATCGCCGGCGTGGGATCGACCACCTTCGGCAAGCATCCCGATCGCAGCATCGAGTCGCTCGCGGTCAGTGCCGCGGCGGCAGCGATCGTGGAATCGGGCATCGATCGGCAAAGGATCGGCGCGCTCTATCTCGGCAACTTCATCAGCGGCCCGTTGAACGGCAAGGAAGTGCTGGCCGGGATCGTCGGTGATCAGCTCGGCCTGCCGAACATTCCGTGCACGAAGGTCGAGGGCGCTTGCGCATCGGGTGGCATCGCGTTCCGGCACGCGTGGATGTCGATCGCGAGCGGCATGTGCGACGCGGCGCTCGTCGTCGGCGTCGAGACGATGACCCACGGCTCGACCTCGCAGGTGACCGCCGCGCTCAACTGCGCGATGGACAACGAGAACGACGGCAAGAGCGGCCTGACCTTCCCCGGCCTCTTCGGTCTCGCATGGCGGGTGCACGAGGAGCGCTTCGGCACGACGCGCGACCAGGTGTCGGCGGTTGTGCGCAAGAACAAGGGCAACGGGCTCCTGAACCCGCTCGCGCAGATGGGCAAGACGCTCACCGACGAGGAGATTGCGGCGTCGGCCATGATCTGCGACCCGCTGCAGCTGTACGACTGCTGCCCGGCGAGCGACGGCGCCGCCGCCGTGCTGCTGGTCGCGAAGTCGATCGCCGGCGAGACGCGCACGTTGCCGATCGACATCCTCGCCGCGATCCAGACGCGTGGCTCGGCGCGCATCGCGGGCCATCCGGACCTCGGCACGTTCGAGGCCACGGTGTCGGCAGCGCAACGCGCTTACGAGCAGAGCGGCCTGAAGCCTGCGGACATCGACGTCGTCGAACTGCACGACTGCTTCTCCATCGCGGAGATTCTCGACAGCGAGGACCTCGGACTCGTGCCGCGTGGGGAAGGCGCGATCTGGGCCGCCGAGGGCCGCACCGGCAACGACGGCGACATCGCGATCAATCCGAGCGGCGGCCTGTTGTCGAAGGGACATCCGGTCGGCGCCACCGGAGTCGGACAGATCTACGAGATCGTCCATCAACTGCGCGGCACGCATCCGAACCAGGTCGCCGGCGCGCGCATCGGGATGACGCACAACCTCGGCGGCACGGGTGTCGCGTGCACGGTGTCGGTCCTGCGACGGAGCGACGCATGACACCGACGACGCTGTCGATGCAGCGCTGCCAGGCCTGCGGAGCGGTCGACTCGCTGACCCGCACGGTCTGCTCGAAGTGTCTCGGTGCCACGTTCGATGCGGTCGAGGTCGAAGGCCTCGGCACGCTCGTCAGCTGGACCACCATCCGCCGCGCGCCGACGCAGTTCCGCGACGACGTGCCGTACGACGTGTGCGTGGTCGACCTGTCGAACGGCCAGCGCGTGACGGGCCGCCTCGCCGCAGGCATCGACGCATCGGTCGGTGCACCGCTCGTCGTCACGCAGATGCGCGGCGACACGCCGATCTTCTCGTCACCATCACGGGGCAATCCAACTTGAGCGACATCCGCTACGAAAAGCACGGCCGCGTGCGCCTGATCACGATCGATCGCGCGTCGGTGATGAACTCGCTCGACTTCGAAGCGAACGATCGACTCGTCGATGCCTGGCGTGAGTTCGACGCGGACGACGACGCGCACGTCGCGGTGGTCACCGGCGCCGGCGACAAGGCCTTCTGCGCCGGCGCCGACCTCAAGTCGTACACGATGAACTTCGCGCGGCGCCCTGCCCCCGAGTTCCGCACGCGCTTCACGAACGGACCGGGCTTCGCGGGCATCACGCGCACGCTGAAGATCTACAAGCCGATCGTCGCGGCCGTCAACGGCTTCGCGATCTCCGGCGGCTTCGAGCTCGCGCTCGCCTGCGACCTGCGCTTCTGCTCGCCTGCCGCGGAGTTCGCGTTGCAGGACGCTAAATGGGGTTTCCATGCGTGCGACGGCGGCCTGATCCGCCTGCCGCAGATCGTCGGTCTCGGCCATGCGATGGAGATCATCCTGTCGGGCGAGCGCGTCGGTGCGGACCATGCGCTGCGCATCGGGCTCGTGAATCGCATCAAACCCGCCGAAGAGTTGCTCGCGTTCTCGCTCGACTACGCGCAGATGCTCGCGAAGCGCTCGCCGCTGTCGCACCGCTTCGCTACGGAAGTGATGGAGCAGGCGGTCGGGATGCCGATGGACGCGGAGCTGCGGCTC
>CAXTPX010000678.1:0-2494 GCA_964246005.1 uncultured Burkholderiaceae bacterium
AACGATCTGTGCCTGCAGGTGTCCGCGCTGGTCGACGGCGAACTCGACGACGAGACGATCGAGCGGACGATCGATGCGTTGCTGGCGTCCGACGATCTCGCGCGTTTCTGGGCCGATGCCCATCGCGCGGGCGACTGGATGCGCTCCGACGAAGTGGTCGGCATCGGCGACGGACAGGTGCTGTTGCGGCGCATCTCGGCGGAACTCGCTGCCGAGCCGACCATCCTCGCCCTTCGCGCACCGGGCCGTTCGCGCCGTTTCTGGATTCGTACCGGTCTCCCGGGTGCGTCGGTCGCTGCCGCGCTTCTCGTCGTGGCCTGGGTCGCGACACCGTTCGGTCGAGGGGAGAGTGGCGACAAGCTCGCCGCTGCGCCCACGGTGTTGATCGTGCCGAGCAGCGCTGTCGGCCAGGAGCAGGGCGTGCAGCAGGCGGCGTTGAAGACGGTCGATCCGGAGCGCCTGTCCGATTACTTCGCCGCCCATCGCGACGTGACGCCGTTCGCCTACCGTGGCGCGGCATCGGCGCGTTCCGCGATGTACACCACGCCGGACAACGCCAAGTAGTGGGCCGCTGCCGCATCGACGGTTCGGGCAGGAGGGAGGTCGGCGAGTGCGATGGTGTCGCGCATGCTGCCGGCAGGGTCTGGCGGTCGGGGATCACGGCGGTGGCGATGATGATGCTCGTGGCAGGCGTCGCGCGCGCGGCGGAGACGGAAACATCCGTCGACGGCGTTCAGTTGCTGAACCGGATCCAGCAGGCCGCGCAGCGTCAGAACTATGTCGGCACGTTCGTGCATCAGCAGGGTGCCCAGGTCCAGTCGACGCGGGTCACGCATCTCGCGGACAAGACGGGTGAGCACGAGAAGCTCGAGCTGATGGACGGCCAGGCGCGCGAGTTCATTCGGCACAACGACGATGTCCGGTGTTACGTGCTGGACAGCAAGCTCGTGCTGATCGAAAAGCGCGCGCGGTACGACAGCTTTCCCGCGCTGCTGACCAGTGCGCCGGTCGACTTCGACCGCTACTACCGAATGTCGATCGAAGGGCTCGACCGGGTCGCCGGCCGCCCTGCTCGACTGGTGGTGCTCGCGGCGCGCGACGGACAGCGCTATGGCTATCGCCTCTGGTTCGACAAGGACTCGTATCTGCTGTTGAAGGCGCAGACCGTCAACGATCAGGGGGCGACGATCGAACAGGTCTCGTTCACCGAGGTCGCCATCGGCGGGGTGATCGATCCGGCGCGGCTGAAGCCGAGGGCGACCAGCACCGACGGCTGGCGCATGGTGACCAGTCGACTCGTTCCGGCCGATCTCGCGCAGGCGGGCTGGCGCGTCGATCAGCCGGTCGCGGGCTTCCACAAGGTCATGGAGATGCGGCGTGCCTTCGGCGGTCGGGAGGACATCGGGCAGATGGTCTACTCGGACGGCCTCGCCGTCATCTCGATCTTCATCGAACCGGCCGCGCTGCACGATGCCGAGGAAGGGGAGGCGAGCAAGGGGCCGATCAACGTGGTGACCGAACGCCATGGCGAGTATTGGCTGACGATCGTCGGCGACGCGCCTGCCGCGTCGGTCCGCGACATGGCGCGGCAGGTGGCGTTCCGGCCGGCGCGGTAGCGCGACATTCCCGCTCTCCGGGGCAGTAACGGCCATCGCAGTGCTGGCATCATGCGGATCTCGCGCACCCGCGCAGCGACCACCTCTCGAACGAATACCATGCGCAGTTCACTGATCGCCGCCGTCCTCGGCGGATGCATCGCCTTCGCGTCGATGACGCCCGCGCCGGCCGCGGCGCAAGCGCGGGAACTGCCCGATTTCGCCGACCTCGTCGAACGCGTCGGCCCCGCGGTCGTGGGCATTCGGACCACCGAGCGGCGCTCGTCGATCGGCGAAACGCCGGACGATGACGAGATGCAGGAGCTGTTCCGACGCTTCTTCGGGCAACCGCCGCAGTCGCCGCAGGCGCCCGAACGGGGCCCGAACCGCCGGCAGTCGCCCGGCGGCGCCGAGGTGCAGCGCGGCGTCGGCTCGGGTTTCCTGCTGTCGGCCGACGGCTACGTGATGACCAATGCGCACGTCGTCGAGAACGCGAGCACGATCTACGTGACGCTGACCGACAAGCGCGAGTTCAAGGGCAAGCTGGTCGGCGCCGACAAGCGGACCGACGTCGCGCTCGTCAAGATCGACGCGACCGGACTGCCGCGCATGACGATCGGCGATTCGAAGGCCATTCGCGTCGGCCAGTGGGTCCTTGCGATCGGTTCGCCGTTCGGGCTCGAGAACACCGTCACCGCCGGCATCGTCAGCGCGAAGGGTCGGGATACCGGCAATTTGCTGCCGTTCATCCAGACCGACGTCGCCATCAATCCGGGCAACTCCGGCGGCCCGCTGATCAACACGCACGGTGAAGTGATCGGCATCAACTCGCAGATCCTGTCGGCAAGCGGCGGCAGCATCGGCATCTCGTTCGCGATCCCGATCGACGATGCGATGCG
>CAXTPX010000679.1:0-2493 GCA_964246005.1 uncultured Burkholderiaceae bacterium
TACGCCGCGCTGGCCACGAGCGACGTGCCGCTGACCGAATGCCTGAAGGACACCGTCGCCCGGGTGCTGCCGTTCTGGAACGACAGCATCGCGCCGGCGATCCGCTCGGGCCAGCGCGTGCTGATCACCGCCCACGGCAACTCGCTTCGTGCGCTGATCAAGCACCTCGACGGCATCGGCGACGACGAGATCGTCGGCCTCAACGTGCCGACCGGTCGGCCGCTGGTGTACGAGCTCGACGAGAACCTGAAGCCGACCGGCAGCCGCTATCTCGGCGACCCCGAGGCGATCGCGAAGGCGATGGCGGCCGTCGCCGCGCAAGGCAAGTCCAAAGCAACGCCCTCTCCCGGCTCGTGAATCGTTCGCTGCGCGTGCTGCTGTACGCGCTCGCGATGGTTTCGCTGCCGGTAGCCGGGTCGGGCGCGGCGCCCGTCGCGACGACGAAGAAACCCGTGCGCCCACCGGCGGCGATCGCGCCGGCAGCGGCCGATCCGCAGCAGGAGCAGGCGGCGCAGACCGCCGAACGCGATCGCCTGAATGCGCGGATCGCCGAGCTGAAAAGGCAGATCGCCGCGGGCGAACGCTCGCGCAGCGGCGCGACGGCGGCGCTCGCCCGTGCCGAACGCGCGCTCGTCGACGTGACGCGACGCATCGACGAACTGGCGTCGCGCCAGCGGACGGCGCGTGAAGTGCTGGCGTCGATCGACCGTCAGCGCAGCGGCACCGAGGGCGAGATCGCAAGCGGCCAGTCGGACCTCGACCGGGCGACGCGCCAGCTGTACGCGCAGGGCGACCGGGATCCGGTGAAGACTTGGCTGTCCGGCCACGACCCGAACGATGCGCGCTTGACCCGCGCGTACCTCGGCTATGTCGTCCGGGCCGATGTCGACTCGCTCGCGTCGCTGCAATCGAAGGCGGTCGATCTGCAGGCACGACGCGACCGTGCCGACGACGAGGACCGGCTGCTGCTGCAGCAGGCCGAGACGCAGAAGGCCGCACGGGAAGCGCTGGCAGCCGATCAGGCCGCGCAGCGCCAGGCACTGGCCGATCTCTCGAAGAAGCTCGCCGAGCAGCGCAACACGGCGGTCGCGCTGGAGAACGACGAGAAGCGCCTCGCCCGCGTCATCGAGCAACTCCAACGAGCGCAGGCGCAACGGCTGCAGCGCGAGCGCGAGCAACAGGCCATCGCCGAACGCGCCCGGCGCGACGCGGCGCGGCGCGCTGCCGAGCAGCAGGCGGCGACCGATGCGCGGCGAAACCGCACCGGGGTCCCCGGTAGGACGACGCCGCCGGCGACGATCGCCCCCGAGGCACCGGCCGTGGTCGACGCGGTGCCGGACGACGCGATGGGCAACGGCGCCTTCGCGCAGTTGCGAGGACATCTGCGCCTGCCGGTGCGCGGTTCGATCACCGGCCGCTACGGCGCACCGCGGGGCAATGGCGGCGCGACCTGGAAAGGCGTGTTCGTGCAGACCGAGAGCGGTGCCGAAGTTCGTGCCGTGGCCGCCGGGCGCGTGATCTTCGCCGACGAGCTGCGCGGCTTCGGCAACCTGCTGATCGTCGACCACGGCAACCAGTACCTCTCGATCTACGCGAACAACGACATCTTGCTTCGACACACCGGGGACGCGGTCAGGCCCGGCGATGTCGTTTCCCGCGCCGGCAACAGCAGTGGCGACGATCGGACCGGTCTATACTTTGAGCTCCGTTTTCAGGGCCGTCCGTTCGACCCGATGGCCTGGATCGGCGGTCGATGAGAGGGGCCTCAGCAAGAGTGGTGGTTTCGGTCGACCGAAGCGCCCTGCACGTGTCACCAAAATGCGGATACCCGGCACGGAAGCTGCGAGTCGCGGTCTACCTGGTGCACGATGCGCAGTCGGCGATGGTCGCCTGCTGAAAATCGATGGACCGACCGGTCGATCGTTCGCTTCGAATTCCTCGCTTGAATCGGTTGTTTCGCTCCCTTGAAGAGACGTCCATGCGGAAATCCCTGAAGAATGTCGGCCTGATCTCGACAGGCGTGCTGGCCGGCGTGTTGCTGTCGCTCGGCATCACCGCCACGGCGCAACGTGCCTCGGACGGACGCGCCCCGTTGCCGATCGACGAAATTCGTCAGTTCACCGACGTCTTCGGCGCGATCAAGAGCAGCTACGTCGAGCCGGTCGACGACAAGAAGCTCATCACCGAGGCCATCAACGGGATGGTCTCCGGCCTCGACCCGCACTCGGCCTATCTCGACGAGAAGGCGTTCAAGGATCTGCGCGAGACCACGGTCGGACGTTTCGGCGGCCTCGGCATCGAGGTCGGACGCGAGGAGGGGGTCGACGACGGTTCGGGCTACATCAAGGTCGTGTCGCCGATCGAAGGCACGCCCGCGTTCCGGGCCGGCATCAAGCCGGGCGACCTGATCGTCAAGATCGACGACACCAACGTCAAGGGCCTGAAGCTCAACGACGCGGTGACGAAGCTGCGCGGCGCGCCGGGCACCAAGGT
>CAXTPX010000680.1:0-2490 GCA_964246005.1 uncultured Burkholderiaceae bacterium
ACCCTTCGCGATCGGCTTGTCGTTGTTGTCGCGCGAATACGCGAGCGCTTCGAGCGGACTCGCGCTGCCGCGAATCGCCGCGTTGACCCGCTGGAACGCCGCATCGGGCAGCGTGAAGACGACGCTGATCGGATCGATCTGGTCGATCACCACGAGGCCGGTCGTGTCCGCGGCGTGGACGATGTTGCCGACGTCGACCAGGCGCAGTCCGGTGCGGCCCGAGATCGGCGCGGTGATCGTCGTGTAGTCGAGTTGCGTCTTCGCGTACGCGATCTGGGCCTCGTCGGTCTTGACCGTCGCATCGAGTTGCGCGACCAGCGCCTTCTGCGTATCGAGCTGCTGTTGCGAGGTGGCTTCCTCCTTGATCAGGTCCTCGTAGCGCTTCAGGTCGATCCGCGCGTTGGCGACCAGCGCCGCGTCGCGGCCCCGCTGCGCCGTGACCTGTGCGAGCTGCGCCTGGAAGGGGCGGGGGTCGATCTGCGCGATCAGCTGGCCGGCCTTCACGTCCTGGCCCTCGGTGTAGCCCAGGGTCTGCAACTGCCCGTCGACGCGTGCCTTGACGGTCACGGACTGGTTCGGAATCACGTTGCCCACGCCTGCCAGATAGACCGCGAAGTCCTGCTGCTGCACCGAGGCCAGCGTGGCCTGCACCGGCTGCGGTGGCGGCGCGGCCTTCTCCGTCTTGCCGAAGAGCCTGAAGGCGCCCCACACCAGCACTGCGAGCAGGACCACGCCGAGCAGCAGCCATCCGAGTCGGCGGGGCGGTCGGCGCGGGGGCTCGGCCGGCGGCAGGTCGGTCGCCGGCGGCTCGTTGAATGCGAGTGGTTTCATCGGGCTGGTTTCATCGTGCAGGATTCGTCTACGGACTCGTCGCCGAAGCGATCGGCTCGGCGAGCTGCGTCGCGGTCCAGCCGCCGCCGATCGCGCGGATCAGCGCGACGCTGGCGGCATAACGACGCCCCCGCAACTGGACCGCGATGCGGGCGTTGTTGAGCGCCTGGGTCTGGGCGGTGATCACCGTCAGGTACGTCGTCGTCCCGGCGCGGTACTGGCTGAGCGCGATGCGCTCGGCGTCGCGCGACGCGCGCACCGCCTCGTCGTCGGTTCCCTGTTCGTCCTCGAGGACGCGCAACGTCGCGAGATTGTCCTCGACTTCCTGGAATCCGGACAGGACGGTCTCGCGGTACTGCGCGACCGCGGCGTCGAAGTTGGCCGTCGCCTGCTCGGTCCGGGCGCGCCGCGCGCCGCCGTCGAACAGTACCTGCGCGAGCGTCGCGCCGAGCGACCAGGCCCGGCCCGGCGCGGTGAAGAACGAGCCGAAGGAAGCGAGGCTGTCGCCGCCGCTCGCGCCGAGCGTCAGCACCGGGTAGTAGGCCGCCTTCGCGACGCCGATCTGCGCGTTGGCCGAGGCGGCCTGGCGCTCCGCGATGGACACGTCCGGCCGGCGCTCCAGCAGCTCGGACGGCAGTCCGACCGGGATCACCGGCAAGGTCGCCTGCAGCGGCGCCTTCGGCAGCGCGAAGTCGGCCGGCGGCTTGCCGAGCAGGACGGCGATCGCGTGCTCGTAGACGGCGCGGGTGGCCGCGACGTCCGTCAGCGACGACTGCGTCGACTTCAGCTGGGCCGTGGCGAACGCCACGTCGCTGCGGGAGACGGTCCCGGCCCGGAACTGACTTTGCGACAGCTTCAGCGCCTTCTCGTACGCGTCGACGCTGTCGGCGAGCAGGTCCTGCAATTCGTCGTTGACGCGCAGCGCGAGGTAGGTCTGGGCGACCTGCGACTGGATCGACAGTCGGGCTGCCGCGAGGCTGGCATCGCTCGCCTGCGCCGTCGCATCGGCGGCTTCGATCGAGCGGCGCACGCTTCCCCAGAGGTCGGGTTCCCAGCTCGCCTGAAGCGACACCGAATGTCCGTCCAGCACCAGCGCGCCGGTCCGGGTCGTCGCCGCCGTGCGGGAGCGCGACTCGCCCACCGAGAGGCCGAGGGTCGGGAAGAGGGCCGATCGGGCCAGCCGGACGAGAGCTTCCGCGGCCCGGTAGTTCGCGTCGGCCTGGGCGACGGTCTGGTTCGCGCGGCCGGCTTCCTCGACGAGCGCCGTGAGGGTCGTATCACCGAACAGCGTCCAGGTCTCGGCCGAGGCATCCGCCAACGCCGGCTGGGCGACCTTCCAGTCACCCGAGGTGGGGGGCGCCTCGCGAAAGCTCGCCGACACCGCACTGTCGGGACGACGATAGTCGGGGCCGACCGTACACGCGGCGAGCACGGCGATGGCGGCTGCGATCGAGATCAGAGGCAGCCGAATGCGAAACGTCGAGGCCATGGAAGATCAACGAAGTGGATTCCGAACTCTAGCGGCTCCGCTGACTGCCGGGCGCTGTCTCGACGATGACAAAACTGTCAGTAATGGCGGCAGGTCGCGACGTCCGGTTGCATGCATGGCGCCATCCCAAGATCGTTGACTGCGCATAATTTGTATTATGTAAACTTATG